>CAYRAE010000001.1:0-57416 GCA_964422175.1 uncultured Luteitalea sp.
GCGTGACGGCCGGCTTCACGATGCTCCTCACCGCCGTCGCCATCGCGGGGGGACTACTCGTGTCGAGTGTGCTGGTGCCCACACGGCCGACAAAGTCCAAAGGGTAAGAGGGAAACGGACTCTTGGGCCTTTGACAAGTGTCAGCTGTGGGTGTCGATCCGTCCCCTCGGGGGGACGGGTCGACGGTACGGCTGACCACCTCGGGGCACACTCGACTGCCGGATCGGGTCCGAAACGGGTGGCACGGGCCTTGAAAAAGGGCACGTCGAGGCTGCGCCGGGTCAACGGGGTGCGAAACCGTATAGGCAGGCGCTGGCATCGCCGCACTCCGTGATCGTTCGTGGGCGGCTCGCGTGCAGTCTCAGCAGGACCGAAGAAGGGCCTCGCGGGTGCGCAGGGGGCGCGCCCGTGGGGCCCTTCTTCTTTTCCCCTTCGCCGTAAGCCCTGAGCCGAAAACCCTCAGTGCACCATCGTCCCGCTCGTCGCGATCGTTCCGACCGGCGGGGTGATGGGAATCGCCAGGCCTTCGATGACGCTCTGCGACACGCGCACCAGCGTCGTGACCTGCGCCGCGTACGCCTGCACGGCGTGCGCGAGGTAGGGGTCGTACTCGTAGCACCGCGCCATCGGCACGGTGTCCACGACGGTTTCCCTGATCTTGAGCGGCTCCGCCAGCTTCAGATGACCCTGCACGTCAGGTTCACGCGACAACACCTCGATGGGCACCAGCACCGGTACCTCGTTGTCGTGTTTGACGTAGAACAGCACGGTATGCACGGACGGGCGTCTCCTTGATGCGCCGCCCCGGCGTCGGCAACCGGACGAGTCCGGCCGCCACGCCCGAGCCTGGCAGGGAGGGAATCGGCGGCACAGGGGAAAGCTGAAATGACGAATGACCAATGAGGAATGTGGGGGATGAATGCCGCGATGCCGCGATGCCGCGATGCCGGGATGCCGCGATGACGGGAATGCCGGCGATGGCGGGGATGGCGAATGCTTGCCGCGCCGGAGCGCGCAGGCGCGACGGCGGGCCGGTTGCTCTGCAGCCCTGCCGGCGAGAAGCCGATTAAGATCCTCGGTACGGAGGTTCCCCCTTGACTGCAGTCTCCCATCGCGTCGGCATGACGCTCGGCGCGGCAGTGCTTGCCGCCACGCTCGCTGGCTGTTCCCGTTCGGCCCAGTCCTACATGGAACGCGGCGATGCCGCCATGGAGAAGGGCGACGTCGCGGCGGCCGTTCTCGAGTACAGGAACGCCGTCCAGAAAGACGGCCTGCTCGGGCCCGCGCGGCTGAAGCTCGCCGAGGCCTACGTGAAGCAGGGCAACGGCGCCGGCGCGCTGGCCGAGTACGTGCGCGCGGCCGATCTGCTCCCCAACGACGTCGACACCCAGGTCAAGGCCGCGACGCTCCTCGGCCTCGCGCGGCGATTCGAGGATGCCCGGGCCCGTGCCGACAAGGCGCTCGCGATCGACCCGAAGAACGTGGACGCGCTGGTCGTGCGCGCCAACGCGCTCGCGAGCCTGACCGACCTCGATGGCGCCCTGAAGGAGATGCAGGAGGCGCTGAGCATCGACCCGCGCGCCAGCATCGAGACCAACCTCGGCGCGATCCAGGCCGCGAAGGGCGACCTGAAGGGTGCCGAAGCCTCGTTCCGTGGCGCCGTGGAGACCGATCCGAAGTCGGTGGCCGCGCAGGTGGCGCTCGGTCAGTTCCTGTGGAGCAGCGGCCGTGCCGCCGACGCCGAGGGCGCGTTCAAGGCGGCCCTCGCGATCGACGGCGAGCACCTGCTCGCGCATCGCGCGCTGGCCGTGTTCTACCTCCAGTCCAACCGCGCGCCCGAGGCCGAAACGCACCTCAAGAAGGTGGCCGAGATCATGAAGACGCCGGCTGCCACGCTGGGGCTGGTGGACTACTACCTCGGCACGCGCCGGCCCGACGATGCCAAGGCCGTGCTCGCGGAGATGAGCAAGGACGAGCGCTACTGGGCGCTGGCGCAGGCGCGGCTCGCCGACGTGCTGTTTGCGGAAGGCAATCGCGACGAGGCCTTGAGGACGATCGGCGAGGTCGTGGCGAAGGCCCCGACGCTTGGCGCCGCGCGCGTGGTGCGAGGGCGGCTCCTGCTGGCGGGCGGCAAGCCCGACGAGGCGCTCACCGATGCGCAGGCGGCGGTGGCGCAGGACGGCACGGCCATCGACGCGCAGTTCCTGCTCGGCTCGGTGCAGGAAGCGCGCCGCGACCTCGACGCCGCCGCGGCGGCGTACAACGAGGTGCTCAAGCTGAATCCGCGCGCGGCCGGCGCGCAGGTGCGGCTCGCGATGGTGGAGATGCAGCGCAACGCGCTGCCGGCCGCCACGCAGCTGGCCGAACAGGTCGTGCAGGCGCAGCCCGGCAACGTGACGGCGCAGCTCGTGCTCGCGCGGTCGCTGCTCGGGCGGGGCGATCTGGAGCGTTCGTCGACGGTCACGCAGGGGCTGCTGAAGGAGTTCCCCAACGTGGCGCAGGTCCACAACCAGGCGGGGCTGGTGGCGCTGGCGAAGAAGGACAGGGCAGGGGCCCGCGTGGCGTTCGATCGCGCCCTCACGCTCAACCCGGGACTGATGGAGCCGTTGATGTCGCTGGTGTCGATGGACATCCAGGACGGCAAGGGTCCGGCCGCGCGTGAGCGCGTGCAGGCGCGGCTCGACAAGGGCACGCCGACGAGCAGCCTGCTCGCACTGGCGGGCACGACGTGGGCGGCCACGGGCGACCTCGCGGGTGCCGAGTCGTTCCTCAAGCGGGCCATCGAGACGGACTCGTCGAATTTCGAGGCCTACAGCGCGCTCGCGCGCGTCTACATGGCGCAGCAGAAGCCCGACGCGGCGGTGGCCGAGTTCGACAGGGTCATCGCGAAGCAGCCCAACGCCGTCGGTGCCCGGACGATGGCGGCGTTGATTCTGCAGGGACAGGGCAAGGAGGCCGAGGCGCAGCAGCGGTACGAGCGTCTGGTCGAGGCCAACCCGCGCGCTGCCGTGGCGGCCAACAACCTGGCGTGGATGTACGCCAGCCGTGGCGAGAATCTCGACAAGGCGCTCGCCCTCGCGCAGGCCGCCAAGGCGGAGCTCCCGGACCATCCGGAGATCAACGACACGCTGGGGTTCGTGTACCTGAAGAAGGAGCTGCCGTCGCTCGCCATCCCGCCGCTGCGTCTGGCGATCGAGAAGCAGCCGGCGACGCCGGGCTTCCATTTCCGGCTGGGTCAGGCCCTCGCGCAAACGGGCGACAAGGCCGGCGCGAAGCAGGCCCTCACCGAAGCCCTGCGCCTGAAGCCCGACTTCGACGGCGCCGCGGAAGCCCGCAAGCTGCTCGAAAGTCTGTAGGCATGGGGCGACCGCCGGCGATTCCCGGCGCAGGCGCATCCTGAAACACGAAGGGCCGGACTGGTGTCCGGCCCTTCGTGTTGTTCGGTCCGACGCGGCGCGTCAGTGCAGGAAGCGGCGGCGAGCGGCGCCGAGGGCCAGCATGGCACCGCCGAACAGCGCGAGCGTGGCACCACCGTCAGGCGTCTTGACCGGCGGGTCTACCGGCGGCTCCACCGGGGGCTTGCCCGCGTAGTACAGGAAGTCCTGGGCCGTCTTGGTCTTCGCCTTCTTCCCGGTCCCTTCCACATAGGTGTTGTTCAGCACGTAGACGTCGAAGAGCCCCACGTCAGCGGTCTTCTCGGCCTTGGACTTGCTGCCGAAGTGCTGCACGGCCAGGTTGTAGTAGAAGTTCGACGTCTTGTCCTTGTTGCCGTCCTCGCCTTCGAGCCACCAGATGGCCTGCTGGAGGAGTTGCGCCTCGGTTGCGCGGTTCGAACCGGCGTCGAAGTAGCGGTCCAGGTCACCCGTGGCGAACAGGCTGTACAGCAAGGCCGTGCCCTGCGAGATGGGATCCTTGCCATTCCTGGCTTCGTTCCCACCCGGCTTGGCGGCCGACCCGATCTCGAAGTTCGTCTTGGCGACGGCGGCCTCGGTCGACTCCAGGCAGAACGTCTGGAAGCTCGGGTCGAACTTGCCGATGTCGCTGGTCTTGTCGGAGTAGCCCGAGTTGTCGAGGGCACCGTTGTAGCCGTAGACGGTGAACTCGCCGCCGGCGCCCTTGTAGTAGCCGTTCTGGCGTGTGACCTGGATGGTGCCTTTGTCGCCGATCGGGCCGGCGAGGGCGGGCGTGGCCGAGGCGGCCGTGAACACGGCAGCGGCGGCAAGGCTCAGGCGAGCGGTACGGGTGAACGCGTGCGCGATGGACATGAGGTTCTGCAATCTCCTGACTCATCCATAAGCGCGTGTCGTGCCAACGACACCTGTCACGATACCGACACGCTCTGATCGCCCGCAAGTGATTGATAGCGAAGGGCCGACAGCCGGTCACCGCGGAGGCACTAATGAAGAGCTGGAATGGCTGTCAGAGTGAAACCGTAAGCTCTGCCGACGCGGCAAGCGTCGGCAACAGCGGAAAAGCCAAAGGGCCGACACTCACGTGTCGGCCCTTTGGGGTCCTGCTGACGAGAGCGGCCGAGTGGCCGACCCCGTTAGTTCGTGAAGCGGCGACGGGCGGCGCCGAGCGCCATCAGGGCACCACCGAGCAGCGCGAGCGTCGCGCCACCGTCGGGCGTCGTGACCACCCCGACGTTCGTGAACACGAACTGGTGGTCGTTGTAGTCATAGTCGGAACCAGTGATTGGCTGGATGTCTTCGAACCCGATGTAAGTGCCGTCGGGAATGGCGAAGTCCGCCGTGTAGGCCGAGGAGTAGATGTGCTGGGAGCCCCCCGGATTGTTGAGCGGATTGGAGGACAGCGTGTAGGCAAGGGGCGGCGGGCCGGCCGGGTCGAAACTGACACCGAGCCTGAACTCCAACGTCTGACCCGCCGTCACGGAGCCGAGCACCAGTGCAGTGCCTGGTGCAGTGTCGTGGTTCTGGAGTCCCGAGCCCTTGAACACCCCATCTGCCCAGAGCTCGATGATACTTCCGTAGCCGGCTGACTGCCCGTAGAAGTACGCCACGATGTCACCAGTTGCCGCAGCGGTGAACGAATAGGTGGCGTCGTTCTCATCACCCACACCTGCGTACGGGATGTAGTCTGCGGCGGCTGTCGTCGGGAGCGCCAGCGATCCGAGTGCGGCCACGGCGAAAGCCGCGATCATCTTCTTCATCTTCATCTGCCTCTCCTCAATCCTTCGTGAACCGTCGCTCGACCTGAGCCGAGCCTGATATTTGACTGTAGCTGCAACTCTTGCGCCAGCTCTCAACAATTGTCGAGATGCCACGCAAATGCTTCGATTCAAAGGACATCCTGCTGTATTCCAGACTCGCATGTAGTGCTCGGCCCATCCGACTGTAAACGCCACCGACGTTGGGCTCGGGGGAACCGAGGCGGCTGAGAGCAAGCCTGGCCACCCCGTAGGGCGGCACATGCGACAAAGGGCCGACACGCGAGTGTCGGCCCCTTTCGGTCCTGCTGACGGAAGCGGCCGGGTGGCCGCCGACCGTTAGTTCGTGAAACGACGACGGGCGGCGCCGAGCGCCATCAGGGCACCACCGAGCAGCGCGAGCGTCGCGCCACCGTCGGGCGTCGTGACAGGGGGCGCCTGGTAGTAGAGGAAGTCCTGCGCTACCCCACCGTTGGCGTTCGTATTGTTCAGCACGTAGACGCCCAGGTAGCCCACCGTTGCGTCAGCCGTACCGCCGTTGAGCAAGGCCTGGTCATAGTACCAATTTCCCGTTGGCGCGGGGTGGCCCGCCTCGTGCTCGAGTGCCCAGATCGCTTCCTGGAGAAGCGCCACATGTGCCGCGCGATTCGCGTAGTAGCTGTTCCCCAAAGCGCCTGTGGCGAACTGGCTGTACAGCCACGCCGTACCCATCGAAACAGGATCGGCACCCTGGGTGGTTGCGCTTGCGACAACGTAGTTGCTCGGGCTGGCCGCGTTCTCCCCGACCTCGAGGCAGAAGGTCTGGAACGTGCCGTCGCCACCGACGTTCTTGGCGGCGGCGTCGTACGACGCGTTGCTGATCGGCCCGGACGTGACGGTGATCGTGAACTCACCGCCCGTGCCGGCGTAATAGCCGGTGTGCCGGGCGTATGTGAACGTGCCGGTCGCACCAATGATGTCAGCGCTGGCGGGTGCGGCGGTGAGCGCCACGGCGGCGACAGCCGCGAGCGCTGCATTTGCGAAGGTGAACATCTTCATCGTTGCGAAAATCTCCTGGCAAGCATCAGGCTTGCGTCGTATCGATGAGATGTAGCAAAAGACCTGCCGCTCGGGACGAAAGCCGGAGTTCGCCAGCAACTCACTGCCAATACGAGACTTCCGTCGCTCCGACAACGCAGGGTACTGGGGACAGGCAGCAGAAACCGTAAAGCCTTCCGACGAAACGTCTTCGCCGCGGGTAGAATTCGGCGGCGGCGAGGCCGGCCCCTACGACGGTCGGCGGTCGCCGCGCTGCAGCCACCACAGCATCCCCAGGAACGGGATGAGCGACAGCGCGAAGAAGATCGGGCCGCCCTGGTGATGGATGGCCGTGTCGATCATGTGCGGGCCGATGTGGACGCACAGCATCCCCAGCACGAACACCCGGAAGCCGTTGCGCAGGATGCCCAGCGGGATCACGAACAGCACCAGCACCAGGCGCCGCCACGGACTCGTCAGGAACATGTTCGACGCGACGAGGCTCGTGATGAACAGCATCCAGCTCGATCTGATGCCGCTGCACTCGCGCGCCACCTGCAGCGTGATCGTCGGCAGCTCGAACAGCGTCCCCTCCCGCACGAGCGGCGTGCCCGCCAGCGCGAAATACATGGCCGCCGCTTCCGACGAGGCCACCATCGACGCGCGCTCCAGCACGTCGACGATCGCGTCGGGGAGCGGCATGAGGAGGAACAGGAACGCGACGGGGAACGTCGCCGCCTTCATCCAGGCCGCGCCGAAGAAATGGAAGCCGCCAGCCGCCAGCAGACACACGTACGCGCACGCATACGCCGCGAGCATGTCGTTGTGGCTGAGCGTGGCGCGCCACGCGACGGCCAGCGCCAGCACGCCGATCGAGGCCGACACCCCCGCCAGTCCCGCCGCCGACGGCCCGCGCGGCGGCAGCGTCCCCTGCCTGTCGTGCAGCAGGAACGCCGAGACGAACGGCACGAGCAGGATGTGCGAGTGCAGGTCGTAGGTCCACGCGTGCACGGCGAGGCGCGACAGCGGCACCACGAACGCCAGCGTCAACAGGATGGCGTACGGAATCACGCGGGCCGCTCCTCTCCGTCGACCCGCCCCTCGGCACCGCGCGGGATCGCGAGCTTGTCCATCAGTTCGTAGAACGTGGGCCGGCTGATCCCGAGCTCCAGCGCCGCGGGCGTGATCTTGCCGTTGTTGCGGCGCAGCGCCTCCTGCACGAGCTCGCGTTCCACGCGCTCGCGCGCTTCGCGCAGCGTGGGGAACGCCGCGCCACCCTCGCCCAGCTCGAGGTCGCGTGCCGTGACGCGCTTGCCGTCGGCCATGATGACGGCGCGCTGCACGCGGTTCTGGAGTTCGCGCACGTTGCCCGACCACGCGTGCTCGTGCAGCGCGCGAATCGCATCGGCCGAGAACGTGAGCCCCGATCGCGTGTGCTGCGCACCGAAGCGACGCAGGAACTCCCTCGCGATCACCGCCACATCGTCACCACGCTCGCGTAGCGCGGGCAGGCGCACCACGAGCACCGCCAGCCTGAAGTAGAGGTCCTCGCGGAAGCGGCCCGCCGCGACGGACTCCTGCAGGTTCACGTTGGTGGCCGCCACCACGCGCGCGTCGCTCTGGATCTCCGTGCGGCCGCCCACGCGCTGGAACGTCTTCTCCTGGAGGAACCGCAGCAGCTTCACCTGGAGCGGCATCGACAGCTCACCGATCTCGTCGAGGAACAGCGTGCCGCCGTTGGCCGTCTCCACGAGGCCCTTGCGCATCGCGTGCGCGCCAGTGAACGCGCCACGCTCGTGCCCGAAGAGCTCGCTCTCGAGCAGCGCTTCGGGGATCGCGCCGCAGTTGATGGCGACAAACGGCGCGTCCTTCGGCCGGCTGCGCCGATGCAGTGCTCGGGCAACCATTTCCTTACCGGTCCCGTTCTCGCCGAGAATCAGCACCGGGGCGCTCGTGGTGGCCACCTTGCGCACGAAGGCGAACACGGCCTGCATCGGCGCGCTCGTGCCGAGCATGTCCTCGAACGTCTCGGCCCGCGCCTCGTCCTGGAGCGTGCGGTGCTCACGCTCCAGCTGCGCCACGTACACGCCGCGCGCGAGCACGCGAGACAGATCGTCGGTGTCCACGGGCTTGGTGAGGAAGTCCCACGCACCGGCGCCGACGGCGCGCAGCGCGTTCTCCTTCTCGCCCTGCCCCGACACGATGACGACCTTCGCCTGACGATCGAGCACGAGGATGCCAGACAGCGTGGCGAGCCCCTCGTCGGGACTGTTCGGCGAGGGCGGCAGCCCGAGATCGAGCAGCGTGACCAGCGGACGCGCGGCGCCGAAGGCGGCCATCGCCGACGCGCGATCGCCGGCCATGGCGACCTCGTAGTCGGCCGCCAGCGCCCACTTCATCTGCGTCCTGATGTCCTCGTCATCGTCGACGACGAGGATGGGGGGCTTGCTCACGCTGCGTGATCCTCCGCGAAGACGGGCAGGCTGATGCGCACCGTCGTACCGATACCCTGCTGGCTCTCCACGTGGATCGAGCCGCCGTGCTGCTCGATCACCTGGCGCGCCTGGAACATCCCGATACCGAGGCCCTTCGACTTCGTGCTCTGGAAGGGCCGGAAGAGGCCGTCGCGGAGGAACGCCGGACTCATCCCGCACCCATTGTCCTCGACTTCGAGCACCACCCGGCCGCCGTCCACACGACTCCGCACGTCGATGCGTCCGTCGCCCGCGCGCGCGGACTCGCGGGCGCCGATGGCGTCGCGCGCGTTCAACAGCAGATTGGCCACGACGCTGCCCAGCTGGTCGCGGTCTCCCCTGATCATCGGCATGTCGGCCGGTACGGCGCAGTGCAGCGCCACGTCGGTCCCCTGCAGCTCGATGGCCGCGTCCTCGACGAGCGCCGCGGGAGACACGGGCGCCACCTGGAGACCGGGCTGCTGCCGGAGCGCGCCGAGGCGCGCGATCATGCCGTCGATGCGCGTCACGGTGTTGCCGATCGCGCGGAGGGCGTCGGCGCGGAAGGCCGGGTCGTCGAAGTGCACCGGCAGGTTCTTCAACATCAGGTTCAGCGAGTTGGTGGCGTTCTTCAGGTCGTGTACGAAGAACGCCGACATCGTTCGGAACGCGTCGAGCTCGCGAGCGCGCGCCACTTCGTCGCCCAGGCGCACGTTGTCCAGCGCGGCGGCGAGCTGGTCGGCCATGCACTGGAGCAGCTCACGTTCTTCCGTCGTCCATGGCGCACCGTTGACGCGATCGGCGAGCACGATGAAGCCGCTCGTCGTCTCGCCCGACCGCAGCGGCACCGCCCATCGCCGGCCGCCGTTGGCGAACGTGCTCGGCACGTGCGTGCGGAGCGCATCGGCGGTGGCGCCCGATGCGGCGTCGAGGTCGAAGGGGCCGTGCATGGCGCCGAGCGGGTCGGACCTCTTCCAGTCGATCGCGATGGATCCCGCGTCACCCGTCGCGACGGACGATGCGGTGGAGGCCACGGGATGGAGCGCCCCCCTCGCATCGTCCGCGCGCCAGATGGAGACCGACAGCACCTCGAAGGCGTGCGCCACGAGCGTGGCGCTCGCCGTACACAGGCTGCGTTCGTCAGTGGCGGCGGAGAGGGTGCGCGACATGTCCGTCCACAGCCGTGTGGAGTCGTGCTGCGACTTGCCGAAGTGGCGGCCGACGAAGGCGTGCAACCGCTGACGCAGTCTGTCCGACAGCAGGAGCACCGCGAGGCTCGCCATGCCGACGAGCACCACCAGCGCCTGCAGCTGGAAGCTCTCGGCGCCGCCGAACATCCGCACGGCCTGCGCGAGGACTCCGACGAGCAGCAGGTAGCCCCCGACGAGGAGCACCGTGATCGACGAGCGCAGAACGGCGCGCGAGGGATGGACGTCGAAGCCGCCGAGGCCGTCGCGCGTGTAGGCGATGACGAGGAACACGCAGCCGACGAGCAGGCCGCTGCTCTCGACCTCCGCGAGCGCGGGGTCGAGGGTGGGATAGAGGAGGGCCTGGATGCGGACGAAGATGTAGGCGCCGAAGATGACGCCGAGCCCGAGCACCACGTACTTCACGCGCCAGCGCATGGTGCCGACCGACGCCCTGAATGTCTGCTCCAGATTCATCAGCGCGAGGACGAACCCGATGAGCAGCGTGGCATGGAACAGGCGCCCCACGCCGCCGGAGTGGAGGACGAGCCGTCCCCCGGTGCCGTCGAGCGGCACGAGCGCGAGCAGCGACGCGGGCGCCGCTGCGACCACGGCGAACGGTATCGCCGCCAGCAGGAGCAGGCCGGGCCACTGCACGCGCAGGCTGCGCGCGTCGCTCCGGGCGTAGCAGGCGCTGAAGGCCACCCACACGACGGGAAGGCCGGCTTTCGCGAGGAGGCCGAGCCCCGTCCAGGCGACGAAATCGCCGACGGTGGACGTGCCCAGCGCGAAGCCTGTCGACAGGGCGTCGAGGCCGAGCAGGAGCATCCCGAGCGCGAAGGTCCACGCCGCCGCGGACGGCGCCTTGCGCACGACGCTCGCGACGGCGAGGCCCCCCGCGCCGAGGGCGGCCACAATCGGAATGTAGGGAGTACCGTTCACGTCAGTACCGAGATTGGAGCACAGAGCGAGCCCGGTACAATTGACGGAGGTGCCTGACACTCCGCCGCGATGGACCCGCTACTTCGTTCGTCGAGTCGAACGCTGGACGACGACGTGGACGCTGCGTCTGGCCCTCCTCGTGCTGGTGTGCGTCACGCTCTGGCTGCTGAAGCCGCGCATCGAGCAGGCGATCGGCGCCAGTCTCGTCTGCACGCCAGACGCGGCACCGAGCGACGCGATCCTCATCGAGAACTTCGACCCGGATTACCTGCTGTTCGAGCGGGCGCGCATTCTCAGGAGCCAGGGGGTTGCGCCGCGCGTACTCGTGCCGGTTCGGAAGGATGCACGCGACGGCGGAATCAATCGCGTTGCGCAGGGTATTGCGGAGGTGATGGGGCAGCTCGCGCGCCTGGGCGAGATGGAGTTCGTCCCAATTCGCGAAGTCGAGCCAATCTCGCTCAACGCCGCGCGGGACGTTCGTGGGTACCTCATGGCGCACGGAATCCGCTCCGTGACCGTTGTCACGCCCCTGTTTCGGAGCCGGCGATCAGCGATGGTGTATCGAGCGACACTTGAGCCCGTCGGCGTCACCGTTTGGTGCGATCCTGTCGGAAACCGGACGCCCGAGACGTGGACGCGGACGTGGCACGGAATACAGAACGTCACTGAGCAGTGGCTCAAACTGCAATACTATCGCGTCGGTGTGCTGCCCTCCCAAGACACCGCGTCAGAGTGACCAAGGTGATGAGCGCTAAAACCACCGTGCCGGATCGAGTCAGCGCATCCGTGACGACGTGGATCTCGCGATCCGCTGACTGGCCATGACAGCGCCCCTACTCACGCTGATCCCGGAGGAAGCAAGAGAACCCGGCCTCCTCCGGATCAACGCGGGTAGAGAACACATCTCCCGGCAACGGAGGAGCTCACGACGGTGAGGTGCTCGGGTTTCGGAAGCGGCCGGCCTTGCGCTTGATGCTCATGATCTTGCTGTTGAGGCCCCTCGGCCACGCTCAGTGGTGATTGGTTGCTGCACCACATCAACTCCACGCGGTCACCCACCTAGTTCCATACGTACCGCGGCGGTCATCTCTCAGTGTCCGGTCGGCGCGCTTCCAGCCAACGATGCATCGACTGAACCTCTTCCTGCATGCGCGCTAAGAGTCCACGCCAAGTGACCTCCGAGCTGAGTTGATACGTCGCGTGAAGCTGTAACTTCTCAATCGCCCTGACCACCCTGCGGCGCACTGCGTACTGTAAGGGTTGGTTCAATACACGCAGTAGCGGATGTGAAGGCCTGACCAGATCCGTGCCCAAATGAGTCGGAGTAACATCAACTCGCGTCGATAAGCCCCAGTCAAGCCATTTGAGGCTAGACACGTCAAACTCTTCGAGCCGCCACGCATGTAGGCTGATCCTGTGCCAAGGGATCCTGAGGGTGTCGGCTACGATGGCACCGTGCATCGCCTCCGTAATGAGCCTGTCGCATTTTAGGAGCAAAGCGATTGTATTCTCGACGTCGCCTCGTGGGTCAATGAACACCCACCCCATGCGCGCGCACAGTTTCTTCCAGTCGAGAACGTGCAGCGAGGCGTAGTGGGGCATGAAGCCGATCGCGTTGGTCGTAAGACGCGCAGCAGTCGTGCTGATGACTGATACAAGGATCGCGGGATCGGTGATAAATTTGGTGTCATTTCCCAGCGCCATGGCTGATATGGGGCCTCTCACGAACCTTATATGTAGTTCACTGTCTCGCCGTGGCAGATTGCGAAGTGAGCGAATTCCAGAACCGAACACGATCTTCTCACCATAGATCTTGTCCAAGCGCTCGTCGAGGATCGAGCCGATGCCGACAAAGGTCGTGTCCACAGCATGAGCAGCGTACGCACCGAAGAGCTTTGGCCACAGCCACGCGTTCAGATCGTCGCCGAAGTTTCCGTGTGCGGACTTGAAGAAGAAGAACTTCATGGGAACCACCTGCTAGCGTGACGACGGTCTCCTCGACCAACGACGCCGCTGCGTGCAGAACGCGGTCGCGCCTGTACCGAAGCGGGGTGCGGCACCCGAAGCTCGAGTGCAAACGAACCGCATTGTAGTGCTGTTCACACGGATCGACCAGCACGGCGGCGAAGCATGGTATCGCCGTATGTGAATTCGCTATTCGTGATTCAACTGAACGTGGTCTCTATCACCACGGCGAAGCCGTGTCTTTATGTGCAATGCGTACTCGATCCCTCGCTGTTCCGGGCCTGAGGGGCGGCCCGCCTGGCGCCACAGCACCAAATGTATCGTTACGTAGATGCATGCACCGACTGCGATTTTGAAGAAGATGAGCCTCGCGACGAGCAGATTCGAAGAGTCTGATGCAAGCGCCGGAAATGTGCTCAACAACACGGTTGCCATCGCTGCAGTAGCTACGATACTCCTCCATCCCGCAGCGAACGGGCGCCACCAATGGTCGCCCAGCAGGCGAGCCGCCAACTGTAGAGACAAGAACAAGAAGAAGGTTCCCGACGCAAGCCTGGCCCATACCACGCCCTGGAGCCCGCCCAGCCAGAGCCCCGCGACGAAGAGGGGCATGCGGAAGCACAGTGCTGCGACTTCTCGCAGGAACAGCGCCCTCGTCTCGCCGGCCACCATGCTGATTACGCCAACTCCTGACGTGACGAGCTGCAATGCGATAATAGGGGCTAGTACCTTAACGATGAACGCCGAGCCCACCCACTTTGGGCCGAACAACAAGAGAATCGCTTCTTCTCCGACCAGTGCAGTGCCAACACCAATGGGGAGGGTGAGGGCTATGATGACGGCCTGCGCTTCGAGATACCGTGCCCTAAGCTCTTCTCTCCGGTCGTGCAGGCGTGCCATCGCTGGATACAGCGCTCGCGACAGAGGTGCCGCGACTTCTGAAGACGCCATGCCGGCGAGATCATTACCGGCATTGTAGAGTCCGACAGTCTGTGGCCCGAGCCATCCACCGATCAGGAACACATCGGACTTATAGTTCAGATAACTGATGAGGCCTGCCCCAGTCAGCCACCCTCCAAAGTTCACGACCTCGCGCCAGTGTGACAGACTGTAGGACGGTCGCCACGGTGCTGCCAAATAGCTTATCGCCACTGTGACTACCTTCCCGGCTATGATGCCGCACACTAGGCTCCAGTGGTTCCTGAAGTGCAACGCTGTTCCCACCGACACCATCACAACGGCCGCCGCATTCGCCAAACCAGAGATGAGATCCCACTTGAAGTCGAGGGCTTTGTCGAAGAGGACCATTCGCGGCGAGAGCATCGCGTCGACCAGCGGCGCGACGGCCAGTACCATCAATACCGGTACCAGCGCAGGCTGCGACATCACCCCGCCGAGCGCCGGCGCCAGTACCAACAGCAGCGCGGCGATCAGTATTCCCCTGATGCCGGCTATAGCAAAGACTGTTCGAAAGTACTGTTCGGTGACCACTGGCATCCGTATCAGGGCTGCACTCACCCGCAGATCCGACACGATCTCGAAGAAGGCAACTGTTACGTTCGCCAGTACGACGATGCCGAAGTCCTGTGGGGTTAGAAGGCGCGCCAGCGCAGCGGTACCGACGAGGCGCACGAGGCGGGCAAAGGTACGGCTACCCAGGAGTACCAGCGCTCCGCTGCCAACCTGGATCGCTGCTCCGGTCCGCCTTCTTGACGGAAGCTGTTCCGAAGCATTGCCTGCCGTGTCGTTGGCCATTCGAAGGTTGAGGGGGTGCGGGGTGGACCCGTATCAGCACGCCACATCATCATTGCACGAAGATCTCGCGGTACTCCTGCACGAGGAGCTGTGTCGGCCTAACTCCGTTTCATCCAGTGCCAACGGCATCGGACGGACATCCGACATCGGGCGAGAGTTCGTAAGTGGTTGATGTCGATGTGTCGACAGGGTCTCCCGCGCGCGTCTCTGAGCTTCGATCTCCAGACGCTCGATCTCATCCGGAACCCTTAACGTGGATTCTGGCCGCACCAAGCCTCACGACCAGCACGACATAACTGATAGTTCGAGTGCGGAATCGCCCAACTGTACCACGGACCAGCGTTTGGCCCGTTGATGGTGCGAGCCAGGCTCGCCATCCGATCCCGACCATCCCGCGACGGCCATCATGATGTCCTACCGCGTCGGATCGCACGTGCTCCTCGGCTGAGACATGACTCAACATTGGCGTGGGCTAATCTGTTGTTTCCGCGCATGGCCGCACCCGGAGTCCGTGCTGTGGATCCCTAGGCGATGTTCTTCAGCATGCTCCCATTGAACGGGGTCGGCAGCCTACTATGGCCAATGTGCGACGACGCCTTACCAGATGCGACGGAGCCAGTGGCCCCGCCCGCGCGGACTGGCTCCCGCCGACATCGCTTGATAACATGCTCAGCCCGTGAGTCCCGCGTCGAGCGTCTTCCTGATTGTGGGTGCGATGGCGTCCCAAGTCCACCGCTCAACGAAGAGTTCCCACGCGCGCTCTGCCATGGCAGGGCCAAGAGTGGGGTTGCTCAGCAGTGCTTGACAGGCGTCCACGAACTCTTCGGCGGTATCGGCAAAGCGAACGTGCTCGTAGTCTCGTATCTCGTAGCCGTAGGCGCCGAACCGCGTAGAGACGACCGGGCACTTTCGACTGAACGCGTCCACAATCTTGATCCTGGTTCCCGCTCCAGACTGAATAGGAACAATCGCTAGATGCCAGCTTGACATCTCCATGTCGACGTCCTGAACCCAGCCAAGAATATCTACTCCTTCGGGTCGAACTGGCAGAGCGTCGGCGCCGCCCTGCCCAATCACTCTCAGTCTTAGGCTTGGGATTGCCGCTTTCAGTGTGGGCCAGCACCGCTCGAGAAACCACGTGATCGCCTCCCTGTTTGGCTCGTAGCTCATCAGTCCTATGAACCCTATCGTCGGAATGACCGACGGCGAGCGAGAGGCCGTCTCGGATGGCCGCGTAAAGCCATTTGGAATGACACTTATCGGCCCAGCCTTCCCGACTGCTGCCAAATCGACAGCGCTACACACAGCGGTAACACTGAAACGACTCGTGACCCGCTGCTCGTGCCGCCGGAGCGCCCAACGACGGAAGGCAGCCTTCACCTGTTCGCGCGACTTACGATGCCGACGGCCGGCAACCATAGCGCTTGGAAGATTGTCCACATCGACGACGGACCGCCGCCATACCGCCTGCTTGAAATAGTCAGCAGTGCGTAGCTGAAAGAACCACACCGCATCGAAACGATCGTTTCTTACTGCGTGGAGCCTGTCTTCGTCTCGCGCAGCAAGCACCAAGCCGTTGACATTCACAAACGCTGGATCAAAGGCGGTACGGAGAACTGCTCGCGCTCCACGAATACTCGTTGGCTGTACCGCCCACTCCCCGACCACATCGAACTCAGCCTCAGTGCGCGCTTTGACGTCGCGAGACACACGGTCAGCACCCACAATCGCGATGCCTACTTCCGCAAAGCGTGATAGCACTCGACCGATCCCCAGCGCGCGCAATTGACCGCCGTACGACTTCTCGTGCGGCCAGCAGGGCACGACGTACAACACACGAGGCTTCTGTCGAGACTCTACAAGCGAATGATGCTCCATTGTTTCAGTGGACGGTGTCGTCAAGGCGTGAAGTATTACGCGATACGCCGCGCTAGGTCTCCGGTACGCCCAGGGGCCGGCGTGGCGGCCTCATTGTAGCGACCGATGTACCGTTGAATCTTGCGCGCGAGGCCCGTGGTCGAGGTGAGAATGGCGCGTACCGGCTCGTACGTCACCCGGATTCCGGCAGGTTCCAGCGCGGCGCAGTAGACCGCGGCGGATCGACGGCTGCGGAACAGCGGTGTGACTACGGTCACCGAACGGACCTGACTCACCTATAGGAAGTCACGGCTATAGCTCGCGGCGTTCAGGCGAATCGGCTCCACCAATTGCACAAGTACCACCTCGAACGTCCTGAGCCGTGACAACTGAGCCATCGCGTCGGCAATCGTTACCGCCAACACGTTCGGCGCCTCTCCAT
Source organism: uncultured Luteitalea sp. (assembly GCA_964422175.1). Classification (GTDB taxonomy): domain Bacteria; phylum Acidobacteriota; class Vicinamibacteria; order Vicinamibacterales; family Vicinamibacteraceae; genus Luteitalea. Next base: position 16,786 of record CAYRAE010000001.1, read on the forward strand.
CGCGAGGAATTTGGTACCAAGACCCTCGAAGCCACGCCTGCTTCGCGCGGGCGTCTCGCCTGTTCGAACAGCACGTAGTGCCTATCGAAGTTGTCGACGAGGATCGCGTCAGTAGAGCCGCCAATCGAAACGCACACCAGGCTTCGACCAATGAGGAACGCTCAGTGACCAGACGTTGGCCAAAATGCCGCGGCGGAGAGCGCCAGCGCAATGAATCGGTGCCGCCAGTGTGCTCAGCCGCTCCGGAGTGATAACCCGTGCGCTGAATCGACTATGTGAGACCTCCGCGCACAGGCCTACGCACATTCACAACGTCTTGTTTGATTGGCGCGCCTAGTCCTCACCACTAGTCGACACCACGCGCAGGCTGGTCGGGGTTGCGGGTGTGGCGGGAATCTGAGGCGGCGTGCCGCCACTACGCAGAGGATGAGGATAGACCAATGGCGAATACCCGGGCTTGGGTGTTGTGCCGTTGTTGATGAAATCACGGCCTTCTTGCACGTGTAGGTCGCCGTCGTTGATCATCTTGCGGTTGTTGGAGCAGGTTCCTCCGGTATTGCAGCCGGCATCGGTTCCATTGTTCCACACGTAGAGCGGCACCGACGTTTGATTGGGGAAGGCCGAGCCGGATCCGCGCCCGATCTGGTCGAGGCACGGCCAGCCCGAACCGCCGGCGGCATTGCCGTCATAAGGACTCGACCCGTTGCAGACCCCGTACGGCGCGGACGTGTTCTGACCGTTACTGCGCTGGTTGTCCACCTGCATTGTCGTGAAGTAGCCGCGTAGACGATTGTTGAACACAACGCCTGTACCGGACCGGATGTGGATGGCACGGTACCATGTAGGATCAGTAGCATTGAAGTCGTTGTTGTAGATCTCCGCTCCTCTGTTACCGCCTCGTTCATGACTGCGGGCAGCATGATTCTGCCAATAGGCGTTGGTAACAGAATTGTAGCGGAACACCATCTTCGATCCGTAATACATGTCTCCCACACCGAAGAAGCATCCGTTCGCGAGAGTGAAGGTGTTGTTCTCGACGTATACCGCTTCATCGGACCCGAGATTCAACGGCAGGAGCCAGTTGTAGCCGCCCATCCCAGGGGTGCCTCGTGGCGGCCAGGGAGTGACTTCATCCGTGTTCTCCGCATAACCAGTCAGGAAGATGGCATTGCCCATGTTGTTGAAGGAACTGCTGTCGATGAGCCCCCATGCGATGCCGTAGACCTGAACGGCGATGTTCTGGTCGCAGGTCGCACACGACCAGGCAATGTTGTCGATACGCCAGCCCTTGATGCCCGTCTTGCGTTCGACAGCATCGATTCTCCAGCTCGTCGGGCACCCGACGCTCAGCCCCGTAATCCTGAAGGATGCCTTTGAGGTGACCGTCACCCGGAAAGAGAGGCCGCTCACTGTCGTGATTCCGACACCCTGGCCCTGCACCTTGATGTTCTTGTTCGACCACGTGACCTGGCCCGCCGAACACGAACCGGCGCCGATGTTCACGACATCGGAGTCGGCCGAGGCGTTTATGGCTGATTGGAGAGCGGATGTGATCGTCCCCGAGCAAGCCACGTTGCGTACGGTGCCTCCGAACTGCGCTGAAGCGATGCCAGGTACAAGCATCAGCGCAGCGCAGGTGAGCAACGCGACGAACGCCGCCTGCGCGCCGTGTGTCGTGGGACGATGGATCATCGATCTGGTTGAATGCACGGTCGTCCTTGCAATTCGCAATTGATCGCCACGGAAGCGGCCCCGCTCCGTGGCGGTGGCGGGGGAGAGAACACCACCACCGCGCGGCGATTATGCAAATGCGGTGCCGCCTACGCGGGGTCGCTGCACGCGGTTCTCAAAGGAATGACGGTACCGTCCGCTTCACAGATTCAAGCAGCGCCGCCTTTTCCGTGAGGACCACAACAGTCTTGTGATGCCGTCAAGGGCTATCGTCGCCAACCCTGGTGGGTACGTTCCCTTTGCCGCCTACCGCACTACTCCGGGTCCGTCAGATGTTCCCGGGCGCCGTGAGCGACCGCTGGCGGTTCGCGCCGCCGGGCGATCGCCGAGTTCAGTATGCGCTCTATACGCGCAAAGCAACGGAGGTATTCGGTTTCCGTGCGTCCGTGTGGATCGGCGATGTCCTGCGGTCCGCCGTTGTCCGGATCAAGTGTGGTGAAGAGGTGTATGCGTCCACGCAGTTCTGGGTAGCGGTCACGCAGTTCAATGGCCTGGCGCCGCTCAAAACACAGGACGATATCGAAAGGGCTGCATCGTTCAAGAGCCCGGCGCAGGCTCTGCGAGCGTAGAGACGCTACCTGTACACCAAACCTCCTGGTCAGGAACTGTTCCGCCGCGCGGCTCGGTCTGCGCCCACCCAGCCCGAGAAGGCCTGCTGAGGCGACATGCTCATACCCGTTCGCGCGGAACACCTGCTCGGCGACCATGCTGCGATTGATATTGCCTTTGCACACGACAAGAATTGCAAGAGAACGCGACAGTAGCGGTGTTCTGGCTTGACCACTGGTCCAATTCCAGAGCGTGGCTCGGACACGATGTCGAATCTTGTTCGCCGCTGCGAGAAGGCCCTCGGCGAGGACCGCGATATGAGGCAAGGGGTCCACGCCACTGCGCTCCTCTGCCACCACCACGGGCGCCCCGGCCACACCACCCGTCGCCAGACGGCGTGCCAGGAACGCCCCGGCGCGGGTGGCTTCAACCAGCCCCATGCCGCCCCCGCAGCGCAGATCAACCAGCATTGGGCTTCCAGCGCCGATGGCGTACTCGATCTCGAGAAGACCCGTCCAGTCCAGGGCCCTGACGAGCCCGCGTGTGCATTCGACCAACGCATGCGCCTCATCCGGGTTGCGAGATGCCGCCCTTGGTGTCCACAACCCGAGCATCACGCCATGTCGGGCTGTGACGGACAGGCGCATGGTCGGCGGCGGCAATGGCTGCACGAGTACTTCGCCTCGGGGCACGTCGTCCCGTAGCTTGGCATCGAGTGCATCCGCGTCGGAGACCGACTTCGTGGAGAAGCGGACGGGCTCGTCATCGACGACCGTCACGTCGCGACGAGGGCGTATCGTGCATGGCAGCGCGCACGTCGGCAGCGGTCCCGGACGAACGACGTGCTGCCAATCGGGCACCAGCCAACCGGTTTCTCGCGCCAACTCGAATACACGGAGGCGATCTGCGCCGATTGCGTGAGCCTCGCGATCGGGCCCGAGGATGTCGACGCCGGCGGGGAACGCCATCCCGCCTCCACACAGCAGGACGTGTGCAAGGGGGTCGGCCGGTACCACGGCGGACACGCGTTCCTTTCTGATGAACGCCTCGAATCTGGCCCGCCAACGAGCAATGCCCTCGTCGACCGAGCCGAGCCATATCGAGTGCGCGCAATACCGCGAGGCGTCAGCGAATGACCGCGTCCGATCCCAGCGCAAGAGCGACACTCGGGTGGCAGTACCGAGTTGGCGACACCACGCCAGTTGAACTCGAGCCTGACCGCCCACGACGAGCACATTACGCATCCCGCTGGTCCTCGAATCCACTGAATCACCCACGGCGCGGGCCGGCGGTGGCCACGCGGTTGCGCCGCCACCTTCGCGCCGTGCGCCGGTGCCGCGCACCATACCTGCTGATCTCAGTGCGGCGAGCGAACGCTCGCATGTCCGAGTGAAGACCGTGGCGACCCCGTCGGTCTCGACTTCAAGAGATTCTTCGAGAGCGTGTAAAAACAGTCGCTCACGAACACGCGCCAGTCGCTCCGCCGCCAGTTGTACAAAGAGGCGTCGCGCTCGACTCGCAGAATGTCGCGCAGAGTCGACCAGAATCGTGGCCAGTTCTGCACGGCTCGCGACTTCCGCCCGCGCAAGACGAACAGAAGATGCATCAACTCGCGGCCGGCGTTGCGGCACACCAGGCCTTCGCGGACAAAGGTGGGTGAGTCTGTCGCAACCGTCTCGCCCAGCGCCAGCCGCACCGTCCAGGCTGGGTACTCGAGCCCCTGCCGTCGCCCGAGGGCGAGGCTGCCCCACGCGCGGCCATTGAACTCGACGAACAACAGACGCCCGTCCGAGGTACGAAGGAACTCCACCATGAACATCCCGCGCCAACCCACGGCGTCGAGCATTCTTCGCACTGGCTCCTGGAGTGCCAGTTCGACCGCGTGAGAGACGCACGCGCTCGAGCCTGACCCATGCGGGTTCATCATCCGCAGGCGGCGGTGCGCGCTCCAAGCGATGACGCCGCGGTCTGTTGCAAGCCCGAACACACCCTCTCCAGTGCCATCGACGAACGGCTGGACGAGCAGGTCGCCATCGCCCGCCCAGGCGTCACGCGCCGCGATCAATTCCGCGGCGTCCGAGCAGATCCAATTCCGTCCTTTTCGAACAGTTCGGCCCGCAACCCGGACCGCGTCGGCCGGTCTCAGGATCAACGGGTATGCCAAGGCGCCTGCGTCCAGATCGCCTGGTGAGCTCGCGATTCGTGTGGGTAGGACATCGAGGCCCACTGCTCGCGCCGCCCCGAGTTGGTATCGCTTGTCCAGCGCGAGCGCCAGCGCATCCGCGCCTGCAGGGCCGGCGAACGTCCAGCCATCGGCGCCGAGACGTGCGCACAGCCACACCGCAGTGTCGTCGAGCGGGAGAAGGACGTGACGCTCGTTTCTCCCAGAGCAGCGCAACTCGTTCAGCTCTGCACGCAAGGCAGATGCGGCTGCCTCCGCATCTGCCTCGGGGGCGGGAATATCACGAACCGTCACATGGCGACTGTGCCTGATCGCCGCGGATGTTCCCTGGCGAGCGAACGCGGCGACGCGAAACCCGGCGTCAACGAGGCTCCACACGACCTCCGGCGCCGCGAGCGCGTCCGCGAAGCCTACGACCACGAGAGTCGACCGCGTGACGTGCTGCGGCTGCCGGAACGGATCTTCTGGCACCTAGCGGGCCTTGACGGGATTGAGGCCGACGACGCCGAGCAGGCGGCCGGCGTGGTCGCAAAACCGGATGCAGACCTGCATGAACACGTGCTGTCCCATCAACAACGTGAACGGGAGCAACACGAGGTATGCCGGCACAGCAACCACCGACCGCGCCAGCAGCAGCGCGACGTGCTGTCCCGGGTGCCGCAGGATGTTGTTGCCGCGCAGAAGCGCGCGTCGGAGCATGTAGCTGCGCGTCCAGCGTTCCGGAGGCACGGTCTCGTGTGTAACGCCTTCGTTGCACCAGAGGAACACGTGGCCCTGCTGCGTCATGCGCATGAAGAAGTCCTTGTCCTCGCCGCCGGTTCCGAACTGCTCGAGAAACGGCTGGTCTTCGTCAGCAAGAATTGCGCGCCGAAACAGCACATTGCCGGTGCGGCTCTGCTCCCAGGACATGATCCGCCCCGTCGGGTGCTCCGGCCTCTCCCAGAACGCACCTTTCACAACCCACTCGGGCGGAGGCGACTCGAAGTGCGGACGGACGGGTCCCAGGACGCCGGCCGAGCCGTGGGCCTGACAGGTCGTCACCATGGCGTGCAGCCAATCCATCTCCGGGAATTCATCGTCGTCGATGAACGCCACGAACTCGCCGGTGGCATGCCTCAGCGCGGCATTTCGCGCGAGCGCGATGTTCCTGCGCTTCTCCTCGGCGTATGCGACGTCAAGCGAGGACGTACGCTTGAACGAGTCCACTACTACGCGTGCCGAGCCAGCGGGATCGTTGTCTGCCACAACGACCGAGTACGTGAACGCGCGGTCAGTGCGCTGTCCTTCCAGCGCGTCGAGCAATCGACTCAGCAAGCGGGGCCGTTCGGACGTGCAAATGCAGACGGTGACATGGGGCACATCCGTTCTCACAGGTCGGACCTCACCAGCGAACGCGGGCGTTCTGCAATGCCCGGCCAAAGTCGTCACTGGTCAAGAACTCGTACTCGTGTGGCCACGCTGGATGGACCATCAACTCGACTTCAGTCGTGCTCGAGAGTGCCAGCATTTCGTCTACTCCCCCGGACGCCAGGATCTGCGACAGCGAAAAAAAATGCTCACCCAGGCGGTGGCGGCTCGCGAGCGCCCGATCCACCCGTGCGCGATACCACCGATTCAGCGCGCTCTTCTCTCCTGGCGCGAATGAAAAGCTGCGACGTACGTGGGCGCCGCGAGGCAGCAGACGCTGGACGAGCACGTTCGTGGCGAGGTGCATGTGCTGGTGTCCGTCCACGTGACCGGGGTCGGCACCGTAGAGGCGCCTGAACTCGCCGAACTGGGCCTCGATCACCTCTGCGAAGTCGGCCATGAGCAACGGATTGAACAGGATCAGCGCGTAGCGGGAGGCACTGAGAAATCGTCGTACGTTGTCGTGACGGCGCCGCAGCTCCGTCGATACCCCGATGCCCGAAAGAGCCTCCGACAGGTTCAGATGCAGGCCAACTCTGATCCCATTGTCGAGAGCCAGACCGGCCGCGCGCTCGGAATCGGCCATGAACACCATCGCGCTCGTGGCAGTCACTCGACCGCGCCGATGACATTCGAGCACCACGTCTGTTTCGCTCTGGCTGCGTCCCAGGTCGTCGGCATTGATGGTGAGCATGTTCGTCAGCGAACGCCGCGCGCGCGTAGCATCTCGCCGACCTGCTTGGATTCAGCGAGCCGGTCCGCCAGTGCGCGCGAGAATCGTTCCGCACCGAGGGCATTCAGGTGTTGCGAATTGTAGAAATGAACTCGGCTCCTGCAGATGTCCGAGTCACTGAAATCCCACACCACGCTGCCGCTCGCGGCCGCGATCGCTTGAAATCTTGCGAAAATGTCCGCTCGATTGCGCTCCAGCAACTGCATTTCGTAGTACTCAGGAGAATACACGAACAGGAGAGGGATGTTCGCACTCTTCGCGAGCATCGCGAGGCCTTCCAGATCCTTCACGCCCGCCTCCTCGATCTCGAAGACCACGCCGTTCGAGTGTGACGTCCTGTACTTCTCGAAGTCTCCCGTCCAGGCGGTGAATCGTGGCGTGAAACCATCGACATGGGTCTCGGACGGACTCATCCCGAACAGGCCGGCCAGCCCGCGCAACCAGGTGAAACGGAGATCCTGTGTTGCATAGCCGTAGAGTGGCAGCCATCTCCATTTCCACGCGTCGGGGTGAATTCTCTTGATGGCGTCGTAAATGTCCTCTTCGCTGAGATAGGGCAGGTACTGCGCCGGATCGTAGATCTCGCGGGTGACTTGAAACGCGAACAGGTCAAGATTGTGAATCAGCAATCGTGGTGGTCGATTGTGCCTGAGATACGTCTTGAGCACGGCCACCTGCATGTCTGTCTGTGAGCCATTGATTCCGATGTTGTACACAGAGAGTCCGGTAGCACCTCCCACCAGGCGGGGATCATAGTGTGTCAGGGCGCGCGAGGACCCGGTGATCAGGATGTCCGCATTGATCCGTCCGTCGACGATTCTGTTGGTCACGCCAAAGGATGCCGTATCGATACGGCGAAGGCCCGTGTTCACCAATCTGTCCGTACAGAAGAGCAGGCCAATTACCAGCGCGAAGAACGATACGATCTTCATCACACCAGTGCCAACGGACGATGACTCACGTGACACGCGCAGCGCCGTGTCCTCCGTGGTCTGTTCCTGCAGTCGGGTTGCAGTGGTCTCCATCAGAACTGAAAGTAGATGAACTGTGTTTGCCGATAGACGCCGAACAGCACGATCCCGATGACGAATCCGGCATAGACGCTCCAGCGGAATGCCACGGGTCGCGAAGCCATCACGGTCGTCAACGATACACGACTATGTAGAAACTGTACGGATTCGAGCGCCACTATCGCGAGAACGGCAACGGGGAGTTGCCGAAGAAGGAACTGCGGTGTGCCGATGTTGCCGATGCTCCAGTCCCGCCAGAAATGCGTAAGGATATAGCCCGCGTCCTCGAGGCTGTTGGCGCGGAACGGCACCCACGCCGCGCAGATCAGTGCGAACGTCGCGAGGATGCCCACAGCTGAGCGCGCGAACCCGTCCTGCCTGAGGCCCACGGCGCTCCAGAAACGCTCTCTGGCAGGTTTGGTCGCAATGCCACTGACAAGATAGATCCCGTTGAGCACGCCCCACAGGACGAAGGTCCACGCCGCGCCGTGCCAGAGCCCGGAGACTGCGAAGGTGATCAAGAGATTGCGGTACCAGTATCGTGTGCCGGCACGGCTGCCGCCGAGGGGAACGTACACGTAGTCACGGAACCACGTAGAGAGCGAGATGTGCCACCGTCGCCAGAACTCGGCAATCGACCGAGACCAGTACGGGTTGTTGAAGTTCTCCATCAGCCTGAAGCCCAGTACGCGGGCCGAACCGATCGCGATGTCCGAGTACCCGGAGAAGTCGCAATAGATCTGGTAGGCGAAGAAGACGGTTGCGATGGTCAGTTGCGTCCCGTTGTAATCCTGCGGCGACGCATACACGTCGTTCACGTAGAGCGCCAGGCGGTCGGCGACAACGAGCTTCTTGAAGAAGCCCCACGCCATTCTCTTGAGGCCGCTCGTGATTCGGGCGTAGTCGAAATCGTGCCGCTCGTGGAACTGATGAAGCAGATTCTGTGGCCGCTCGATAGGGCCTGCGACCAGCTGCGGGAAGAACATCACGTATGTCGCGTACACCAGAACGTTCTTCTCTGCGCGTTGACGCCCCCGGTAGACTTCGATCACATAGCTGAGGCTCTGGAATGTGTGGAATGACAGACCCACCGGCAGGATGATGTGAAGCGACGGCCCTGTCAACTTCCAGCCGAGAAGGCCGGCCGTGCCGATGAACGTATCCGTGAAGAAGTAGAAGTACTTGAAAATGAACAGTACAAGGCACGTCGCGACGACGCTGACGACCATGTACGTCTTCTTTCGACTCTCTTCCGCTTGCTCGATCAGGATTCCGGCGGCGTAATCGATCGCAATGGTCACCCCGAGTATGAGGATATAGGCCGGGATGAAGGCCATGTAAAAGACGCAACTCGCCAACAGCAACAATCCGACCCGATGGCGATGCGCCGACAGGAAGTACAGCGCCACGACGAGCGGGAAGAACAGCGCGAATTCGAGTGAATTGAACAGCATCGGTAGAGAGCAGTGGTTCTCGTGACACGGTCGGCCTACGACGTGCGCGCGGCTGCCTGCTCGAGTGTTCCGTGTCGGATCGGGTCTGTGATCGAGAGGCCACGCCCGCCTCGAACACTGCGCCTACGTGTCATGACAGCAGGCTCCAGGGCGGTCACGAGGAACAGAAACCACAGCGGCGACATTCGCAGAAAGTGCGATTCCGAGAAGTTTCCGACCAACGCCACGAGCAGCACGGCAAAGCGAACCACCGGAAAGGCTCCTTGGTGGCCCAGCTCTCGATTCGTTCGCACGCCGTGCACCAGCAGCATCATGGCCAGGAAAGCGACTCCGATCAGGCCGCCATCGATGTAGGTTTCCAGGTAGCCGTTGTGTGCCGAGAAGGCAACCCAGTCTGGCAGGCGAGACAGATAGTCGGGATCCGACCAGAAGCTGCAGAAACCGGTGCCGATCACCGGATTGATGCCCAGCCCCAGGATTACCGCCCATACGTCCGTGCGACCCGTGAATGTCATGTCGCGGCCCATGGCGCCGACGACCGCCGACGAGATCCCGAACGTCTGGTCCAGGATCGCGAACGCGCCCGCTCCCAGGAGAGAGTAGGCGCCGAGATTACTGACCCGCTTGCGCATGGTCGGCGACCCGATGGACAGGAGTACACCGGTGCCGAGCACCAGGCACACCAGGGACGTCTTGCTGTCGCACAGATACAGCAGGTAGGCTCCGATGGCGACCACGACCAGCGAGGCGTATCGTTCCAGCGGGTACGTCGGTGTGCCGGATCGGCGCCGTTCGATCCAGTCCCACACGAGCACAAGGCCGGCAACCAGCACCAGGGCACCCAGACTGTTCTTCTGGAACGTGACCCCGATGCTCTCCATTCCGCCCGAGTGTCTGTTGTACGTACGTCCGAGGTGCGGAAAGTAGCGGATGAAGATGAGGGAGAGCGGGATCAGGACGTACGCGCATCGCACGAACACCGCGCGGATCGCCTGCAGGGGATTGACCTCCGTCAGGATGACGAGAGCCACAAACACATTGCCCAGATCCTTGAACCACCGCTTGAACGACACGACAGGAGAGTCGGCCCACAGCACGCTGACAAGGAAATAGGCATAGAGCAGGGCGATCGGCCAGTTCCGTGCAACGAGTGCGCCCCATGCAATGCGGCGGCGCAGGAGCGTGACAATCGCGGCGACGATGAGGGCGAAGAAGAACAGTCTGTCGAGCGGACTGCCCTCCTGGCTGTCGACACCGCCCCCACCACTACCAAAGCCGACCCAGGTCGAGAACGGGCGAGACAGCAGGATCGCCGCCCACAGTGTGGGAATCCAGAGAGCCCTCGAGATCCCATCGCGCGATTTGGCATCGCGTACGAGAATCGCGGTAACCAGCGTCCAGAACGCCGTGGCGATGAGATGGGGCATGGGGGGAAGCCGCTGCGTGCCGGCATCGGTTACGCTCGATGCCAGCTGCAATTCACTGCCGACTCGTCAGGCGAACACCGCCCGGTACATCCCGTCGACCCATCGGGCGCGCGGGCGTAGCCACTCCACCACGGCGGTCGCCGCCAGCGTGAGCATCAACGTCGCGGTGAAGAGTGTCGCGAACTCGATCGAACCCGGCACAGGACGGCCCCACGCAGTCGCCAAAGCATGCAGAACGGCGATCTGGAGAATGTACGACAGCAGGGAGTACCGTCCCAGCAACGCAACCGGGCTACTCACCCATGCGGGCACGTGGACTGCGCGGCTTCCGAACGACAGAGCAGCCACGGCCGAGATGGCGGCGGCAGACTGAACCAGGTACGCCAGCGTCGTGTCAGCGGCTCTGGCCGTTGTGACCACACACACGAGGGCGCTGATGATCGCAAGCGGTGCGGCCGCGGATCGCTCCATGTCATCGGCCACAGGTGCGCGTCCGAGCAGTGCGCCTGCCACGCCGACTGACACCAGCGACAAGTTCGTGTACGACCCGTATCTCCACTCGAGCCACGTGACCGCGCATGCCACGGCAGTCGCGCATACGGGCAGTACCATACTGCCTGCCACATTCAAACGGACGATGGCTGGTGCGAGCAGCAGTACATACCCAATTGGAAGTAGTACGTCGAAAGCAACGCCGTATCCGTTGCCAACTACGAACACCGACACGACCTCGTCCCACACGGACGCGCGGAGGAGGCCGCCTGAGTGCGCGGATGACAGCGTCAACCGCAATGCGACATTCAATGCGGTGAACAAGAGTACGAGCTTGGCTCCTCGTACCAGCAGCCGGCGATCCACGGCTTCGCCGCGGCTGTAACGCGGCGCATACACTTGCGTCAACATCATGCCGGTAATGAGGATGAAGGACGGCGGCAGGAACGCGAGATAGCGGAAGCCGAGCTCGTACTGCGTCGAATAGTTGAACGTGTGGTATAGGACCATCAGGACGACCAGCCAGCCTTTCGTCAGATCAAGAGTGGCGAGTCGGGTCCGAGGTGGCGATTCTGCGGGGCTCATGCGCACAACGGTCTCGGCGCGGAGGAGCCGGAGACAAGGCCGAGTGTCATCGTGTGGAGGACTGAACGCGACGCGCCGTATCGAGGCTCGCCGGTCGGCGCGACGCGCCAGGTACCAGGCGCGTCGGACCGAGGTGCTCGCTGGCTGCCATTGCGCGCGCCACCTCCCGGGCCTCCCAGAGGCGCGCCAGGCGGCGCCATACCGCATTGCCCCTCGAGCGCCACGAGCCTTCCATGACGTGGATACCGTAGCGTCCGAACTGGTGCCAGGAATCCTGCTCACGCACGTCCGGTGGAAACAAGACCGCGAGACCGCACGCGCTGGCGGGCGCTTCCGCCATCGTCCTGGTGAGCAGACCCGGGCCAGTGGTGGTCAGCACTTCGTAGTCAGTCCGGAACACTCCCGGGATGCCGGACAGCATCTCGCGTGCCCAGCTCGGTTCACGCTGTCCACGCACGCAGTTGTCGATGACCGCGCCAAGGAACGGGTTGTGGGGTGCAGCACCAAACGCGTAGTTGCCCAGCTCCCAGTCGATGCCGGCACGTGTCCGCAAGTGGCGATTGAAGGTGATCTCCTCGAATGGGAACACAGCGTCGAGGCCGAGGAGCTCATCCAAGGGTTCGGACAAGAACACGTCGAGATCGAAATAGAACCCGCCAAGCCGGTAGACCGCCAGGTAGCGGAAAAAGTCGAACTTCTGGATCTTGTGCGGAAACTGGTCGAATACGCGCTGGTGCTGCGGGAACTCGTCCGCGATGAAGGCCAGGACGTCTTCGTCGTCGAAATACAGGTACTCCCACTCGGGATGGAGCAACTTCAGGTTCGTGGCCGCTGCGCGCGCGAGTGGTGACAGGTCACGTGACTTTCCGGTCTGGATGATCCGGCGAGGAATAGACATGGTGCTATGGCGTGCAGTCGGCGTGCGCCCCGACGCCGCGTCCTGTCGCAAGCGAGTCGACCAGACGCTCGTAGTCGACCTGCCGCGCCTGCCAGCTGAGAGTATTCGCAAAGTCGAAAGCCGCGCGGGTCTTTACGGCTTGTTCATCTGGATGCGCGTAGACGTTCCACATGACACGAGCCAGGCACTCGGCGTCGCCTGGTTCGAAGAAGTTCACCAGGTCGTCATTGAAGTAGTGCGCGTCGATGCGTGTGCGCGCGACGATCACGGGCACACCGGAAGCCATGAACTCGAGAATCTTCGTACTGAAGGCTTCATTGCCGAAGCCGTCGGCTCGCTTGGGCACGACACCGACACTCGCGGCACTCATGATCTCGGCAATCTGCACCGACGGTAGAAAATCCTTGAACTGAACCACGTCCTCGAGGTCACGCTCGCGCACGAGCTGGCGCAACATCGGGAGCGCAGGCCCACGACCGTACACGTGCAACTGCGCCGTGGGCACGGACTGGCGAATCCTCGCGAGTGCCTCGACAGCCAGGTCGACGCCTTGGTGGTGGTTGAGCGACCCTGGATACAGGAATACGTATGGTCGACCTTCGTCCTGGCGGAGTGACCGCGGCCGGAACAGTGTCAGGTCCGGGTGGTTGATGAAGACGGTGCACCTGTCCGGAGATGCGCTTCGACGAGTGAGGGTCTCCACCCACAAGTCATTGGACGCGATGACGTGGTCAGCAAACCGACACGACCATCGCTCGACAGTCGTCAGGACGACGAACGTTCGTGATGGCTTCCCTTGCGCGAACTTGCCGGCGTACAGCTCCGGCATCATGTCGTGGATGTCGAGGATCAGACCTGCGCCCATCAGCTTGGGAAGCCACGCTGCGAAGACCAGGAAGTCCGGGACGTTGTGTACGTGCACGACGTCGTAGCGACGACGAAGCTGGAGCCAACTGATCACCAGCATTGACTTGAACCAGAACCAGAGCAGCTTCAGAAGGTAGACCCACGCCGCCCGCTCCGTCGTCGATCGACGCTGGATCTGGTAGATGCATGTGCCGTCCTGGTTGACCAACCAGCGACCACCTGCTGGGCGAAGTGCGACGACGTCGACGTGGTCCCCTCTGTTGGCAAGCGTGCGCACGTAGCGCATGACCCGGTTGTCGGACTGATGGAACGTATACGCGAGATGACAGACACGTAGTGGTCGCCGGGGTGGCGTGTTCATTTCGTTCGTGTTACAGCGAAGTGCCGGTGGAAAGACCGTCGGCTCCACGACGGCGGCGGCCGAATGCGCGCAACCGCTCCAGTTGTTCGGCGCGGTGGAAGGCGCGAAGCTCGGTGGGCACCGGACTTTCCAGACGACGAGCCCATGCCCAGACGTAGCCGGCGATGAGACATGCCCCTCCGAGCACGTACGGCTTCTGTCTCATCTGGAACACGGACCGCAGCAGCTGCCACCCTGGATGCGCGCCGACCAGGAAGTCCTTCTCGCCATGGCGCAGCCGAGCCCGAAGCACTCCACGGTCGGCCGTGCCCATGCTCCGATGATGAAAGCACCGCTGCTCGAGGAAGGTTTGCGTCGTCCACCCGCGCATCCGCGCCGTCGTCACCGCGACCCAGTCGATGGCGCCCTGCTTGACGGGCACGTAGCCTCCGACCTGTTCCAGGCACTCGCGGCGAAAGAACTGACAGGCTCCCGACACGTGACGGGTGTCGGCGAAGCGATGCGCGTAGCTGTGTGCGTCAGGCTTGTCGGGATCCTCGATGAAGGGCGTCCCTGCGACGCCGAGCCGGGGCATCACCATGAAGCGACCGACGAGAAACTCGTAGTAGTCCGGTGGAAGCGTGATGTCGGCGTCGAGGTTTCCGACGAGGTCGAACGACTCGGCACGCAGAGATTCGTAGCCCGCGTTGAAGGCACGTGCCTTGCCCGCGAAATGCCGCTCTGCGGGTCGTTCGAGGCGCAGCAAAGCAATCCACGGCTCTGCCGCGGCCGCCTCACGAACAATGTCGTCTGTGCGATCCCGTGAGCCGTCGCTGACGATGACCCAGCGGACCGGGCGGAGCGTCTGCGCGCGCACGGAGGCGATCAGCGCCGGCAGATGCGCCTCTTCATTCCACGCCGCGGTGATCAGCGCGTACCGCAACGGTGTGGTGCTATCGCTCGGCATGAAGGGTGTCGAGTGTCACCGCGAGCGCTTTGGCCATCGTGCCCTGGCCCCAGTGGAGCATGGGTGTGTTCACTTTCGTCCACCCGATGTCCCGATACATGAAGTGACCGTCTCGCGCCTGCAGGTTGGCGATCGTCCAATCCGCGACGCGAAGGGCCAGCGGCAGGGCTCTCGCATCCAACGCGCGGAGGTGGACGAGGGTCTCGATGGCCTGAGCCGCGCACTGGATGTCCACCGGATACGTCGCATCATGAAAATATTTCGGGCGTCCGTCGACCTCGAAGAACGTCTCGACGAAGTAGCGGAAGCCCGCGACGAGCGCGTCGTCGAATGAGGCGTCGCCGAGCGCCTGCCGATAGATGTCCACCGCAACGAGGTTGTAGCCGGTGTGGAAGTTGTCCACCCAGTGGTACTTCGGCTCTTCGGCGTAGAACCATGAGCCGTTCGGCCGGATCCGCGCACACGTGTACCACACGGCTTCACGAGCCAGCGCTTTGACGTCGGGGTTTCCGGTCTTCGCTCCCAGCCTCGCCAGGAACGCGCCGCCCATCACACTCGCGTTGTGAATCGAATTCTGTCGGTACGTGACGTAACTGAGGCAGACGCCTCGATCGGTCCGCTCTGCCGGCAGGGCCTGCATCCAGCGTCCGGCGCTTTCAGCCACGTCGAGGTACCGCGCGTCTCCGAGAACGTCGTAGGCCTGGAGGAACACGAGGCCAATCAAAGATGTCCAGATGAGTGTCGGTTCGTTCTTCGGACGGCGGCCACTCCGTGTCGCGTACTCATACGGATCGCCCCAACTGAACTCGGCGTTGCGGGGCGCGCGGTTGGCGATCAGCCAGTCGAGACACTTGCGGGCTTCGAGGGCACTCGGCGACTCCTGCTTGCGCCGATACTCGAGCAGGTGAGCCCAGGCCAGGTAGCCAAGGCCGATGGCCGACTCGTGCGGACGAACACCAAGGAAGGGCCGGATGTTGAACGGCGCACGCAACACCACCTGTTGAAGCACGCGCATCGGCGGTACCTTGCCAAGCGTCAGCGGGAACAACAGCGACGAGTTGCCGTCGGCCGGCTCGTAGGCGCGATAGTCGTGCGCCTTGACCCACGCCAGGACACGCGCGAGGCTCGATTCGAGGCGCGCGATCGTATCGCCATTCACTCGTCCAGAGGGTGTTACCGGCTGGTTCACGACGCGGAACTCGCAAGGGGTGATGCGGCAGAGAAGTTATCGGCGCCCAACTGTCGGCAGACCTGTCCCATGGGCAGGACGCGAGCCCCTGACTGACACGCAAGATCGACGACCTTCGCGAAGCACTCCGGGGTGCATCCGTAGGCCGATGGATCGCTGTCCACATCGTGCGTCGAGAAGATCAGCCAGCCCCGGCTCGCGGCGTTTTCCGCGATGAGGCGCCCAATCGCGTCCATGTCGTCGCGGCTCTTCCAGTCCAGAAAGAACGACTTCAGTAGATGGAGATCGGCTCGGCCGGTATTGAACACCTGCCCGCCACCTCTGCTGGCGAGGAAGTGCGGCCCTACGGCCTTCTTCACTGCCAGCGTGGGTCCTTCGAGCGGATAGGCAAACACCTCCAACTCGATGCCGGGAATGAGCTCGGCGATGGCGTCGTGATTCGCCACGATCGATCGCTCGAACGCCTCGGGCCTCTCACGCGTGCCGTCAAGGTGCTCGCGGGTGTGGCAACCAACCTCGTGCCCTGCAGTGGCAACCTGTACGACGTCCTCGGGGCTGGCGATCGGTCCGGATGGACTCGGGCCTCCCAGCAGCGCCGACGACACGAAGTAGGTACCGCGCACGCCCCGCTCCTGGAGGATCCGGCCCCCGACGGTGTACGCCGTGCGCGGGAAGTCGTCGAAAGTGAACGAGACATACGGCACGGATGTCTGGAGAGGCAGGTCGCGGCGGGCCCAGCGATCGATGGCGTAGCGACGCCATTTGTTGCGCGCGCGGCGCATCAGGCCCATGGCGTCAGGACGTTCCCGTCAGCCGCATTGGTCGTTCTCGCGCGCTGCGCCCAGCGTGCGCCGTCGAGAAGCTCCCGGTCGGCAACGATCAGCGTCATGGCCTTGTCGAGCGCGTCGGTGTAGTTCGCCTTACCACGGCAGTGCAGGTCAGCCATTTCTCGCAGCCGCACGCGATCTATCCACGGTTCGAGTCGAGGCGCCGGCTCAGACAACACCTCGATCACGGTCGGCGCCAACTGATGCCGCATCCAGTGACGGAAATGATAGAACTTGTCCACGCCGAGAAAACGTCGCTCGAGGACAGGTGCCGGCAGCACGCTGGCCGCGCGGGCCACCCAGTCGGGCGCGCCGTGACTGGTCATGTACTCGGCCTTGATCACCAGCCGGCGCCACTGCTGCCGAAACCGCGCGTCTCGAGTGACCAACACACCGGCGTCGGTCGGCATGGCCAGCAGCTTCGGCTCCTGACCGATCACCGCCGCGGCCGATGCACTCGCCCTCCTCGTCTCTGGGGCAGCACTGTAGAGTGCGTCGACGACCCTCGGCGCCAGGAATGGCGTCCGCGTCACCACCTGCGAGCGCTCGATCGCGTAACGGCCGTAGCCTTGCAGCGGGATCTGGTGGAACAGCGCGCCAGACAAGGGATCGGCAATCGCCGGCGAGAAGGCGGCCTCCGACGCGGCAATGCTGGTCAGCGCCTCCGGACGAAGAAAACCGCCCTTCGGCATGCTGAACTTGAAGGCGCGCACGCCCCTCATCAACTCGCCACCCCAGTTGCCCGTCATCCGCGCCGGGGCAATCGTTCGTGCCAGGCGATTGACGTGCAACTCAGCGGCTCCAGACAGACCAAGATATCCATCGGAAGCATAGACCGAACGATCGAATGTCGTGGCAAAGCCGGCCAGGAAGTCGTGCCCCAGATCGATCACCTGATGACTCAGGCCGCACGCTTTCGCGACGGCCCTGGCGATGGCAACGTCTCCAGTCGTCCGGTACATGCTGCCGAACGTGAACGTGGGCACGCGTTCATTGCTGCCGAGGCAGGCGGCAACCATCCGCGAATCGAGACCGCCGGTCAGCGATAGTGCCGTGGGCGGCAACGCCGCAGCCTCGGCGAGAACTTCGTCTCGCAGCGCGCTGGTGAACGCGTCGCGGAATGCGGCCGGCTCGACAGGCGCACGCCCCTCGAAGTCGCGCTCCGTGGCGTACCGACGCCGTTCGATGCCAGCGCGGTCGAATGTCACGCGCGTGCCAGGTTCGAGGACGTCGATGCCGGCGTACAGCGATCGCGTCGTCAGCGTACACCCGCACGCGAGGAGCTCGGCGATCCCGCGTGCGTCGAACGACCGCGTCGAGGGGCACACGGCAAGGATCGCCTTGGCCTCCGACGCGAAGAACGTCCGCGAGCCCGTCGTGTGGGTGAAGATCCGCTCTCGGCCAAAGCGGTCGTTGAATACTATGAGCCTCGACGCGTCTTCGTCGGCCACGACTCCCGCGCAGACGCCATCCAGCGAATTGAAGGCCGCCTCGGCGGACTCGAGCCGCGCCGGTCTACGTGCACGCTCGCCAGTCGTCATCGTGAACACGCGGCCGGCAGCGAGCTCGGAGGCGGCGATCTCCACGCTCCCGACGCATGCGCCGACAGCCGGCAGGCTGGCCATCGTCGTCGCGTACCACGATTCGAGCTGCATGGCATCCAGCATCTGTCTCACGGAAGCAAGCACTTCCGCGGGAAGGACAGCGGCCCCCGAGAGTGATGCATCGATGACGCCGAAGATGCCTGGCATGCCTACTGGTGGTGCCTATCGTCGCACCGAGGCGACGGCTCGAGAGCCGCGCTCGAGAGCCAACTGCATGGAACGGTCCTGGAGAACGAGTGTGGAGAAAGGCCATGTCGTAAGGTTGTCAACCCGCGACAACCTCGCGTGCAGGACAAGGGCGGACACGTACAGGAATGGAGCCGGCGAAAGGAATCGAACACTCTGTCTACCGAATACGATTCGGTTGCTTTACCACTAAGCTACACCGGCACATCGTTGCAGCCAGACGGGATTCTATCACCTCGCCGGCACACGAGCGTCTACAAACTCAGTCCGCGGTCGCCTCATTCAATGAGGCGGCCGTGCGCCTGCCCATGGTCGCGGCTCTGACTCTCCGTATGGCCTCGATCACGCTGCCGGGCAGGAGTCCGATCAGCCCGCGATGCAGCCGCAGTGCGACCACTGCACGTCCCCACAGCGACAGCGGCACGTAATAGCGTGGGAACCGCACCTCTTCGAAACCGTTCCGCCGTTTGAACTCGGCCATCGAGTCATGACCCTTGTTACCGTAGTGAAACCGGCTGTACACCAGCCGGGCCATGCCATCAGCGTGGGCCATTTGCATGGCACGCGCGATCATCGCGTTCATGGGCCGCTTGTCGGCATGGTGCACGCTGCCGAGGATCTGCATGGTGACAGCGGTGCGCTCGACGTACACCAGCTTCATGAATCCGATCAGCACGTCGCCGTGATACGCACCGATGAATCGACTGTTGTCCAGGTAGGTACTGTTCTCGGCTCTGACGATGTCAAGGTGTTTCCCGTAATGCCAGAAGGGGCGTCCCTGCCGAACGGGTGTCTCGTCGTAGAGCGCCTTGATGCCATGAAGAAGCGCTTCGTCAAGGACTACCTGCCGTATCTCGACACCGCGGCGACCGGCTCGCCTCACGTTCTTGCGGGCCTCCTGTGGGAGGCTGTCCCACCACTCCTCGTAGCGATTCGCCGGCGCCACTGCGGCATTGTCCCACTCGTGGTAGTACCTGTGCGCGACGGTCAGATCCTCGAGCGACTCCGAGAAAGTGAACACGTCAGCGCGGATACTCGCCGATCTGAGCGCTCGCTTGACCGCGACGGGATCGAGTGCGTCGCCAGTGAAACCGATCCCGTACACGCTCGCCATGCGAATCCAGCGTCCTGTGACGACAACGGTCTTGCCTCCGACGTCCACAGCAGGCACGCGAACTGACGTGCCTCTTACGGAGATGCGTGCGAAGTTGTCGGCCATGGTCCGGCTGCTCGACATTGGCTCAGCAGACGACGGTGCATGTCGTGAACGAGGCGACTGGGACGACAACTTGTCTCTGCTGCTCGCTCGACAACCCCGGGAACATCGGCAGCGACAGAATTTCCTTCGCGGCCTTCTCCGTCACGGGCAGCGCGCCTTCCGCGTAGCCCCACTCGCGGTAGCACTTCTGCAGGTGGACGGGCAGTGGGTAGTGCAGGCCCGTGTGTACGCCCTGCGCCTTGAGGTGCTCCGCGAGCGCGTCGCGCTGGGGGTGGCGGATCACGTAGAGGTGGTAGATGCCGCGGCTGTCGTCGGGTTCGTACGGCAGCGTCACGTCGGGGACGCCGGCGAGGAGTTCCGCATATCGCGCGGCGGCTTCGCGGCGCTGGTCGTTCCAGGCTGCCAGGTGGCGCAGCTTGATGCGGAGGAACCCGGCCTGGATCGCGTCGAGGCGGCCGTTCCAGCCTTCGAGGTCGTGGTAGTACTTCTGCGCCTGGCCGTGCTCGCGCAGCATGCGGATCGTCGCGGCCACGTCGGCGTCGTCCGTGGTCACCGCGCCCGCCTCGCCGCACGCGCCGAGGTTCTTGCCGGGGTAGAAGCTGAACGCGGCGGCCTTGCCGAACGATCCGGCGCGGCGCCACGAACCGTCGCGCATGCGGCGCGCGGCGCCCTGCGCCTGCGCGGCGTCTTCCACCACGATCAGGCCGTAGCGATCGGCGATCGCCTGGATCGCCTCGATGTCGACAACCTGGCCGTAGAGATGCACCGGGACCACGGCGCGAATCGGCGTGCCCGTGCGCTGGCCGACGGGACGGCCGGTGGCCGCGTCGGTGGCGCACGCGGCGAGGTACGCCTCGAGCGCGTCTGGGCTCATGCCGTACGTGCGCGCGTCGATGTCCACGAATTCGGTCTCGGCGCCCGCCTGGCTGATCGCCTCCGTCGTCGCGATGAAGGTGTGCGACACGGTGACCACCGCGTCGCCCTTCCCCACGCCGGCGCCCATCAGCGCGAAGCGCACGGCGTCCGTGCCGTTGGCCACGCCCACGCAGTACTTCGCGCCGCAGAAGTCGGCGAATTCGCGTTCAAACGCCTCCACCTGCGCGCCGCCGATGAAGGCCGCGGAGCGGAGAGCCTGGCGGAACGAGTCGACGAGCTCGTCTTCGAGCTCGCGGTGGGGGGTGATCAAATCGAGAAACGGGACGGGGGGAGTGGACATGATGGCAGAAGGACGTGGCTTGCGGCTTACGGCTTACGGCTTACGGCTTACGGCTTACGGGAAAGGAAAAGGAAAAGGGTAAAAGGAAAAGGTCAGCCGAGGTGGCGGTATACCAATCGGCCGGACAGGTCGAACAACGGGTCCGGTAGGCGGACCAGAGTTGCACGAGCGGCTCTTGCCAGAAGGTTCGGCGCACGTTGTTCTTCCATCATTCGGCATTCGGCATTCGGCATTGCCCGCATTCCCGGCATTGCCCTGTACGTCAACACCCTCTGCTCCGCGCCGAGGTGGTCCTTGAAGGCGATGAGGCCTGGTTGATCGAGGTTCGATCGACCGAGGTCCAGCGTTTCGAGACCGTCGGCGTGCGCCTGCTGGATGACGCGCCAGAAGAGGAACGGCATGCCGCCGAGCGCGTGGTGGCGCGCGTCGGATCCGCCGTACTTATAGACGAGCGTGCGCGCGAACCGCAGCGTCACGATTGCCGCAATCGCCCTGCCCGCCTTGCGCGCCACGTGGACGGTGAACGCGTCGGCGCACCTGCGCGCGAGCGCGCGGAACCAGGCGATCGGCTGCGGCGGCACGCCGTGCCGGCGGCGCGTGAGGCGGAGCAGACCGAAGAACGTGGCGATGAGCGCGTCGGACCTGCCACTCTCGTAAGACAACGCTTCCCGTTCGGCTCGGCGGATTGCGCGGCGCGTGCTCGACGCATGGAAGCCCGCGAAGATCCGGTCCAGCGGCCGTGCCAGGTCGAGCGCGTGGATCGCGTACGACGCGGCGGCGGGCCAGCCGCACGCCATAGTCAACGGCCGCGCCTCGGCGCTGCGCCACTGCCCCTCTTCCATCCGCCGCCGCAACGCCGCGTACAGTTCCTCGGCATCCTCGTCTCGCGACACGAGCGGATCGCAGTGATCGGAGAACGGCAGGGCCACGAGGCGCTTCGCCCACCAGGTCCGCACGCGGCACGCGACGAGACCATCGTCGAGCGGCCCCTGCGCGGTTGTCGTCAGCACGAACGGTTCGTATCCGTATGTGTCGCGCAGCGCACCAAGCCACGCGGGTGAATGAAAGACCGTTGCACGCGGATGATGCTCGATGAAGCTCGCCCAGCGCGGGTCCTCGATCGGGTCGAGCGTGTGAACGGCGGTCATTGCCAGGATTACTGACTGCCGGACAAAGTCCGGCAGCTACACCGAGCTGGCGGGTCGGCCGTCGCACCGCTCATGCGGCGCGGCGGGCGCGCTCCACGTCGTACACCACGCGGCCGTTCTCGTCGATCCGTGCGTGCGCGACGCGCGCACGCGCGCTGCCGGGCCCGCGCACGTGCCATCCCGTGCCGTCGGAGACGAGCGTCATCGCCTGCCGCTGCCGCCACCATTCATCCACGCGCGCCGGAGGAGCGATCCACACGCCCTGCTCGTCGCGCAGACGCGTGAGTCGCGCCAGCAACTGCTCGTACACGGCGAGCGCGCGCGGCGCCGTCAGGTAGTCGGGGTGCGCGATGAACGACGCGAGTCCATGCTCGGCGAGCACGAGATCGAGCTGCTCGTCCCACAACCGCGTCGAGTAGTCGTCGAGCACGTGAAACACCGTGTAGTCCTGCGCCATCGTCAGCGGCAGTTCGAGCACGTGCCCGTTGAAGTAGGGCATCACCGTGCAGCAGCCGCCACGCTGGGGTTCGAGATGCGCCACGTTCGGCACCGACATGTCGTAGGCGATGTCCAGCTTCGCCAGCCAGTCCTGCCGGCGATACATGGCGCCCGACCTGAACCCGCGGCTCCCGAACTCACGGCCGCGTGCGTTGATCGTGGCGGCGTGCTTGATGAAGCGCTCCCGCTCCTTGAAGAGCCCGCCGTCGTGCGTGAGGTCGTGGACGTTGATCTCGAATCCGCGCGCCCGCAGGCGCTCGACCAGCGCGCGCGTGGCCTCGCGCGTTCCGCGGTTGGGCGGCGGGTCGGGCACCACCTGGAACGAGGACGGGATGCCATACGACGCGTCCACGTCCATGAGCCGATCGCAGAACGCCATCCCGGAGATGCCTTCGACGTCGTGCGTCATCACCGCGCATCCCGGCGCGCCGTCGGGCCAGAACCAGATGAACGGGAAGTCGCGCACGACGCCATGCGCGAGCGAGACGCGGACCGTCTCGCGCATCACCGCCTCCACCGCCGTCTCCACGGGCCACCGCGGAAAGGGGGTGTTGCGCCACCCCTGCCAGTGCAGGCGCTGGAGGTGCTTGCGGAAGGCCACCGGCATCAGCGGCCGGAACAGGTAGTACAGCGCGCGTACCGCGCTCGGCGACGACACGTCGCGGATGGCGCGCTGGGCTTCCGGATAGCGCTCGTGCCGCAGGTTCGCCACGACTTCCGCGAGATCGAACGGCGCCGCCGCCAGGTCCGCGGCCTGCCCGATCGCCGCGCCCACGTCCGTCAGCGGGCCCGTCGGAATGGCACACGGCGATCCCGCCTTCTGCCGGCCATAGGCAATGGCGTCGCCAAACCTGAAGTACCCGGCGGCCGCGGGGAGATCGCCTGCCGCGCGGAACGCGGCATGCGTCTCTGGACAGCGGAAGTATTCGACCAGCGGGTGCACGATCAGGCCAGGGCCACGACCCTGCCTTGCGCCTCGAGTGAGCGGTCCGCCGCCTCGAGCAGGCGTACCACGCGCAGGCCCGCGATGCCGTCGTTGAACGGCGTGGCGCCGCTCCCGATGCATTCGAGGAAGTAGCCGAGCTCCGCGGTGAGCGCTTCGGTCTGCGGCACCTTCGGCGACCACACGTCGCCGGAGCGGTAACTCACGAGCAGGTTGTGGATCCCTTCGGCATTGGTCACCGACACGCCCTTGTCGTAGATCTTCAGCTTCTCGTCCACCTCGACGTCGTCCCAGACCAGCATCTTGTCGCGCCCCCCGATCATGGTCGTGCGCACCTTCACCGGCGAGAGCCAGTTCACGTTGATGTGCGCGATGACGTTGTCGGGAAAGTATACGGTGACGAATGCGATGTCGGCGTGCTGGCCGAAATGCGTGCTGCCCGTGGCGACCACGGCTTCGGGGTCCCTCCCGATCAGATGGTCCATGATCGAGAGGTCGTGCGGGGCGAGATCCCAGATCACGCTGACGTCGTGCTGGAAGAGACCGAGGTTGATGCGCGACGAGTCGAAGTAGAGCAGCGGACCGAGCGCACCGGCGTCCACCAGTTCCCTGATCTTCCGCACGGCGCCCGTGAAGAGGAACGTGTGGTCCACCATGATGCGGAGGTTCTTCCGCTCGGCGATCGCGATGAGTTCTTCGGCCTGCGCGGACGTCGACGTGAACGGCTTCTCCACGAACACGTGCTTGCCCTGGAGGAGCGCGGCTTTCGCGAGCTCGTAGTGCGTCCACACCGGCGTGATGATCGCCACGGCGTCGATGGTCGCGTCGGTGATCACGTCGGCCGAGTCCGTGGTGACGCGGATGGCCGGGTACAGTTTCTGCACCCTGGCGAGGGCCTTCGGGTTGCTGTCGCAGACAGAGACCACCTGGCAGCCCTCGAGGCCGACGAGGTTGCGAACGATGTTGGGGCCCCAGTAGCCGTAGCCAATTACGCCTATACGAATCATTGTCTTATTCTTGCGGTTATCGGTGGTGACGGGTCGGGCTCGAAGAGCCCGGCCTTACGTAGCGTCCACGCTGCGCAGGATGCGGGCCGGGTTGCCGGCCACGATCGTGCGAGGGGGGACGTCGCGGGTGACCACACTGCCGGCGCCGACGATGGCGTCTTCGCCGATGGTGAGGCGCGGCAGGATGGTGACGCCGGAGCCGATGGACGCCCCGCGCTTCACCAGCGTCGGTTCCACCTTCCAGTCGGCTTCCGTCTGGAGCTCGCCGTCTGCTGTCGTGGCGCGAGGGAAGACGTCGTTGGTGAACGTCACGCCGTGCCCGATGAAGACGTGATCCTCGATGGTCACGCCTTCGCAGATGAACGTGTGGCTCGAGATCTTGCAGCGCCTGCCGACCGTCACGCCCTTCTGGATCTCGACGCACGCCCCGATCTTCGTCTCGTCGCCGATCGCGCAGCCATACAGGTTGATGAACTTCGAGAGCCTGACGTCCTTGCCGAGCGTCACGTCCGGCGCAATCGCGAGATACGGCGACGGTTCCATCAGGCGGCGCCCTTCATCATCGCGAACGGCGTGGCGGCCAGGATCTTCACGTCGCCCCACAACGTGCGCGTGCGCGCGTACTGCAGGTCCATGCGCACCATCTCGTCGAACGTCGTGCGGCTGCGGCCGTTGACCTGCCAGAGCCCCGTGATCCCGGGCTTGGTTTCCAGCACGCGGCGGCGATGCCACGGCTGGTACATGTCCACCTCCGACGGCAGCGGCGGACGCGGACCCACGAGCGACATCTCTCCACGCAGCACGTTGAAGAACTGCGGCAGTTCGTCGAGGCTCGTCTTGCGGAGCAAGTTACCCACCGGGGTGATTCGCGGATCGTTGGTGAGCTTGTAGACGGCGCCGTCCTTGCGCGGCTCCTTGCCGCTGGCGGTGATGAACCAGGTGACGTAGTCCTCGTGTACGGCGTGGCCCGCATCCACGCGCATGCTGCGGAACTTCAGCATCGTGAACGGCTCGCCGCGCCTGCCGATGCGCGACTGGCGGAAGAGCACGGGCCCCTTCGACGTCCACTTCACGAGCGCCCACGCCACGAGCATCACGGGCGAGAACAGAAGCAGCAGGCCGACACTGCCGACGATGTCGAGTGCGCGCTTGGCGGCGTCGCTGGCCGCGCGCGTGCGCTCGGGCGCGAACGCGTCGAGCAGCAGGTCCACGGACGGCAGCGACGGACCTCCCGCGTCGAGCTCGAGCCCGTGAATGTACAGGCGCATGGACACGACACCCGACGCCGCTTCGCCGAGGTGCTGCGCCAGATGACGACGCAGGTGCCTCATGATCCGCGCGGCGCTCGTCAAGGTGACGTCGGGCAGCAGGATGCCCAGGACGGCGTCGGCTTCGAGCCACCCCACCGCGTCGACGTCGCGACGGACGGCCGCCGCCGCGCGCAGTACCGACGGCCACGGGGCCGAGACGCGCGTGTGCGTCATGTCGAGCACGAGCACCGCGAACGGCGTGGCCGTGCGATCGGCGCGGCGCCGCTCGCGCTGCACCGCGTCGACGAAGAGCGCCTCGCCCAGCACGTAGACGTCGCGCGTCCGGCGCCGGCGCCCCGCGAGCGTCGCTGCCGAAACTCCGGTGAAAGTGAGCACTGTTGCGTTCATGCCGTACCCCGCTCCGCGACGTCGCGGTGAACCACGCGCAACCTCAGGCTGGCCGCCACCGACGCAGGCAGCCGGCGCAGGAGGTCTTCCGTCACACGTTTCTCGAGTTGCGCGATCTTGCTCTCATCGATCGCGGGCAACGCCGTCAGGACCGCCGCGGCGATGCGGTCCTGCTGGTACCAGCCGACCACGTCCGTGTCTCGCAACACGCCACGCATGGCGTCGAACAACCGTGCGGCAGTGGACGATGGAAAGGCGTCGGACTCACCGGACTCCGACTCCACTGTGGCCAGCAGCAACCGGATCGGCTGGCAGGCGCGCGCCGATCGCGCCTGCTCGATGGCCAGGAAGTAGCGGAACGTCTCCTCGTCGTACTCACCGTTGCCGTTGGCGGCGTTGAGGACGCGGATGGGTCTCGGTCTGGGTTGCACGGCCATGACTGTCAGTCCCGCATGGGTGGGTGTCTGGGTCGACCCGTCACCGCGCGCCGGCGTTGTAGTAGGCGCCGTAGTAGTCGTCGCCGCGAATCTCGGACGGGTCCACGGCGTTCAGCACCACGCCCAGCACGCGGTCCACGCCGAGTGCCTGCACGGCGTCGGACAGATCGGGGAACTGCGTGACGCCGGCGCGCACCACGACGAGCGTGGCGTCCGCGGCTTCACTCACGATGCGCGCGTCTGCCAGGCCGGCGGCGGGCGGTGTGTCGATCAGCACCCAGTCGTAGCGCGGCACCGCCTTCGCGATCAGGCGAGACAGCCGGCCCGATGCGAGTTCACCAACGGGATTCGGATTGGGCCGGCCGCCCGGGATGACGGTGAGCTGCTCGGTCACGCGCACGCCCTCGGGCAGGTGCTCCTCTTCCGCCGCCAGTGCCTCGCTGAGACCGGGCGCGCTCGACGGGATACGGAACAGCGCGTGCAGCGTGGGACGGCGCAGGTCGGCGTCGATCAGCAGGACCTTGCGCTTGTATGAATCGCTCAACGTGAGCGCCAGGTTGGTGGCCACGTGGCTCTTGCCGTCGCCGGGCGCGGGCGACGTGATCACCAGGCTGCGCAGCACGCGCTCGCGCTGCGTGCGATCGAGCAACGCCGCCAGGTTGCGGAACTGCTCGAGCAGGGCTGGCGTGGCGTGTGCCGAGGCGACGAGGCGCTCGGCGGTGCCGGCGTCGAATCGCGTGGGCACGACCCTTGTTGGCGCATTCACAGTACGTATCTCCACAACTGCAACACCCACGCAAGCCCCGCAATCGCCACGATGGTCGTCCCTCCGGCGAGCACTTCGACGACGCGACCCCGTCTCCGGCTGGCGATGTCTTCGGCGGTCGTCACGTACGGCACCGACACCAGCACGGGGATGTCGATGGCACCAATGACGTCTGACTCGGACCGCATCGTGGAGTCGCGAAGGAACATGAGGGCCACGAGGCCGAGCCCCACGGCAAGGCCACCGGCGGTGGCCATCGCGTTGATGCGGCCCCGGTTCGGACTGAACGGCCGCTGAGGCACGCGGGGAGGGTCGAGGACGCGGAACTGCTCGCCGATCTGTCGCTGCTCGAGGCTGGCCGCCATCTTCGAGCTTTCGCTCTTGGTGAGCAGCTCGCGGTACGTGGCCTGCAGCGTGTCGTAGTCGCGCGTGAGCGCCACCCATTCCGACTCCACGCCCGGCACGGCTTCGAGACGGGACTGATAGCTCGCGACGAGCGCGCGCATCCGCCGTTCCTCGGCGCTCTTGAACGCGATCTGCCTGTTGAGGCTTTCGATCTCGGCGCGCTGCTCGCGCAGCTTGTCGCGCCGGCGCGCTTCCTCCGGCGCCACCGGACGCTCGGCGACGGTGCCGTCGGGCGACACGGGGCGCTGCAGTGACGCCGTCTCCACCTGCTTCTCGAGCTCCTCGATCGCGCGCCGCATGCGCGTGATGTCGGGATGCTTCTCGCTCAAGCGGAGCTCCATCTGCGCGAGCGTCTGTCGCGCCGCTTCGAGGCGACGGGCCGGAGTGGCATCGGCGGGCAGCGCACCAGACGCCGGGTCTGGCGACGCGGTGCCATCCTGCGTGGCCTGTGCCTCGGCAGCCGACTCGTTGTAGAGGCGTTCGAGGATCAGCTTCCTGTCGCTGTCGCGCGCGAGCGACTCGACCAGCGCCTGCAACGACATCTGCGCGTTCTGGATCGCCTGCATGTTGGCCTGCGTCTGCGTGGGCAGGCTGCCCGCGTTGCGCTCACGGAATGCCTTGAGGCGCTGCTCCTGCTGCTCGAGGCGCGTGCGCGCGTCGTTCATCTGCGCTTCGAGGAACGCGCTCGTCTGGTCGGCCTGCGTGCCGCGCTCGCGTGCGTTCGTGTCGATGAAGAAGCTGGCGAGCTTCTCCACCACTTTCTGCGTGATGGCGGCGTCTTCGTAGTCGAACGACACGCGGAACGCTTCCGCCTGGTTCTGGCGCGATGATGTGGTGCGCTCCACGACGGGTGCGATGGAGATGCGTGCGCGCATCAACTCGACCACGTCTTCGAGCGGCCTGCTCGCACGCTCATCCGGGAACAACGAGAAGTCGGTGATCAGCTTCTCGAGTTGCGTGCGGCTGAGCACCTGCTGCGCGATGGCGCGCAGCCTGTCTTCCACGCGCTCGGTGACTGTGGCGTTGACGTAGCTCTCCGGCACGCGCTGCGGCACGATCTGGATGAGCGCGTCGGCGCGAAAGCGGCTCGGCGACCAGCGGGAATAGAGGAGTCCGCCAATCATGCCCAGCAGCGTCGGCACGATGAGGAGCCACCGCCAGCGGCGCAGCAGGAACAGGACCGCGTGAGGCGAGAGTTGTCGTCCTGGAAGCATGGGGATGGATTACGGCAGTGCCGTTCGCGACGCGCGTGGAGCCGGCGGGCGCTTGAGCGGCAGCAGGAATGTGAGACCGACACGAACGGAGTTCCTGTCGTATTTCGTGGGGAATCCGGTCGGCAGCGCCTCCGGATTCGAGAACGTGTGCTTGTAGTACCCGTAGCTGGCCGTGACACCCACCGTCTGCGTGACGAGCACGCGCAGCTGGGCTCCGGCACCGAGAACGTCGAGCCCGAGACGCTCGCCCGCCGCCGTCGGCGTCTGCCAGTTGGCGTACGTGGTGTGGAGCACGAGGCTCGTGCGCGGCCCCATCCCCAATGTCACGCTCGCCGACGCCGTATCAGTGGCGTAGACATCGTCGGTGATGCCCTGGAGGAGTCTCGTCTCGCGGCGATACGAGGCCTGGAACGCCGTTGCGTCGGAGAGTGGGACCGTGAGGCTTGCACTGCCCACAGGGAGCCACGCGGCGTACGGCCCCCGTTCGGCGGACGTCTGCGCTTCGACGTACGCGGCACCTCCGGTCACGTCCCAGCGCACGAGACGCCTGCCGCGATCGACGCCGTGCTCGACCTCGAGACCACCGTCGATGCGCTGCGTCCGCATCGATCGCCCTTCGCGCTGGATGCCGTCGCGTTCCACGCCGTCGTACGACGTCTGCGCGCGGTTGTAGCCGGCGCGCGTGCGCACGCCCGCGCTCACCGTATGGCCCCACGATGCACCGGCGGTGTGCGTGGTGCTGTCGCCGAACCAGGCCACGCGCGGCGTCTCCTCGTCGGCGCCCGTGTCATCGTCCATGAACGACTGCCTGCCGAACGCGTAAGAGAACGACAGCGAATCGCGGCGGCTGAGGTGTGTCTCCATCTTCGCGCCGGCCCGCGACGTCAGCGTGCGACGCTCGAAGATGCCCGTGGTTGGCGTGGCGGGCGTGACGTCTGGCGGAAGCGGCGTGCCCGCCGACCCCGGATTGAACGCGTTGAAGAACGGCTCGTAGCCGAGGCGGGCGTCGCCGCTGAGCGTGACGCGACGGCTCGCCGCCGTGCGGCCGCCGATGTTTGCCGACGCGCCCGCCGCAGGGCCGTCGAGATAACCGGGATAGACCATCACGCTGCCCGACGTGCCGAGGTTCAACTGGTGATGGCTGTTGCCGCGCACGTACGCGAGCGTTCCGTCTGCGCTGCCCGTGTTGCCGCTGGCCATCGCGCGCGGCGACATCCCCACGCCGCTACCCATGCCCGCCGTGAGGTTGTCGTCGTAGCCGGCCTGGATGTTTCCCGTGAACGTGACCGTTTCGCGAACGGGCCCGCCGCTGCGCGGCGCGTTCGTGTCGCTGATCTCGCGGCGCGGAGGCGCGGGCTTGTCGCGGCGCGATCGGCGCGACGTGCGCGGCTGCCGGCCCTCGCGCGGCGGCGGTGCCGGTTCGGCCTGCGCGGGCTGCGTGCCCGTGGCGGGCGGCTGTGGCGCGGGCTGTTCTGACTGTGGCGTGGCCGGTGCCTGCCGTGCGTCTGCAACGGAGACGGCGATGGCCAGCACGAGGCACGCGGCGCGAACGAGATGCACTGTCACTGACGGGTCAGGAGTTACTTACGACTGCTTCGTGCGGGCAGGGCTACTTCGCTGGCACCACGACTGTGTCGCCGGGCAGCAGCGTGATGTTCTGCTCCACGTTGCGGCCCCTGGTGATGTCCTTGTAGGCGAAGGGGAACCGTCGCGTCCTGCCGTCCTCGACGCGCAGCACGGAGATCGCGTTGGAATTGGCGAACTCGCCCACGCCGCCGGCCAGTGCGATGAGCTGCATCACCGTCGTGGTGGACCCGAGCGGATACGCGCCGGGCCGCGCCACTTCGCCGGTGATGAACACCTTGCGGCTGTTCATCTGTTTCACGACGACCGTGACCGCGGCGTCGGTGATGAACTCGCGCAACGCGGCCTGGATGTTGTCGGCGAGCGCGGCGGGCGTGAGGCCCGCGGCCTGGACGTCGCGGATGAGCGGCAGCGTGATCTTGCCGTCGGCCCGCACCACGACTTCTCCACTCACGTCGGCCTCGCGCCACACCAGGATCCCGAGCACGTCCTCGGGACCGATGAGGAAGCTGCTCTGGTCTGGGGTCACTGTCGGCGCGGGTGCATTCGGCTGTGCCGGCGAGGCCTGCTGAGGCGCCAGAGCGGCTGCCGAGACGTCGCCGAACGCGATCACGACGAGCATCGCGAGAAGTACCAGTCGTGCACCGGAACAGCGGCCGAAAAGGTTCAGCTTGGAGAGCAAAATGACACTCGCAGAGAAGAAATCAGACCAGCAAAACAGGGGTAGCTTCGCCCTTCCGGTCACACGGACCAGCTGGGCCTTGTTCAGTTACGGAGTGCTGGAAGGTCGGCTCGAGCGCCTCGGCGTCGGCCTTCCCGCCGCCCGCTCAGATCACGCGCTGGCGGGCCATAGACACGATTCGGGTACGACGACGGCGACTGACCGCTGGAGCAATGTGACCGAGACCACCAGTCGATCGCGGTCCTTCACCGACTGCACGACACCGGACGCGCCGGCGAGCGGGCCGGACACGATGCGAACCTGTTCCCCGATCTGGAGGAACGAACACGGCTCGAGCGCCAGACCCGATCGCGTCAGCACCTGCAGCGATTCGATCTCCTCGTCGGGGATCGGCTCGGGGACCTTCCCGATGCTCACCACGTGCAGCACACCCGGCGACGTCAGGATTGGCAGGCGGAACTGCACATCGAAACGGCAGAACACATACCCACCGAACAACGGCATCTCCACCGTCTTGACGCGGTCCGACCAGCGGCGGCGCTCGCGGTGCATGGGCAGGAAGTACTCATACCCCTTGCCGCCGAGCACGTCCGCCACCACGCGCTCGGCGCGGGGCTTGACACGAAGGGCGAACCAGGCGAGAGACATTCGAGAATTTCAGAATTTCAGGAATTTCAGAATTGCGTACCGCCGGTACTGCGTCGAATACTCGCGTGCTACCGCCCCGTCAGTCCCATTTCCGAAGCCGGGACATCTGGAAATGGGGCGTTGTTCCCCCATCTCGCGACCGCCGCGTCTCGAAGCGATCCGCGCCCACCGGAACCGGACCGGCGTACGCACACGAGTCGAACCCTGCAAAGACGCTGGTCATCCAATCGGCATGGCCGCGATCTTCCGCAGTCGAAAACCTTACCACACCGCAAAAGCTCGTCTGGTGACGGCTGAGCGACTGCGGACAATTGGGGTAAACGAAAAGAGGCCCGCTGCCTGAACACAGGCAGCGGGCCTCGAAGCGGGATGGGCCCGGATGTCCGGGCCTTCCGTCAGGGAAAGGGTGTTCTCAGAAGCGGCGGCGGATCAGGCCGAGACCGGAGAGGCCGAGGCCGAGCAGCGCGAGCGTCAGGCCACCATCGGGGACCGTCAGCGGCTCGCTGTGGTACGCGACGTTGTCGAACTCGAAAGCCTTGCTGGTGCTCGTCGCCTTGACGGAGTAGAAGGCCGTGTCAGACGAGATGTTCACGTAGTATGTCCCAGCCGCGCCCTGGTCCCCGGTGGCAAGCGCGCCCGCGATGTCGACTCCGGTCAGCGTGCCGACCAGATTGTCGTCCGCATCGAAGAACGTCAGCGTGTTGTGCGTGTCGACCGAACCCCACAGCAAGCCGAAGAACATCTGACCAGTGGTGAAGCTGAGTGTCACCGTGCCGGTGCCCGTCGTGAGGTAAGGCGTGGCATCCTGACCGTTGGCCTGATCTCCCCCGCCGTTGGCGAAGCCCTTGCCGTTGTCGCCCGACAGGTTTGGTGCCGCGTATTCGCCAGGCACGTTGGGGAGCGTGGCGACCTGTGCGCCGCCGTCGAACGAGACGGTCAAGTCGCTGAGGAAGCCATTGGTAAGGTTAACGATGGCTGCCGCGCTGCTGCCTGCACCGAGTTCGTCGAAGTTCACCTTGTTCGACAGCGTGGGGGCACTGCCGCCGTTGGGATCGACCTGGATGACGAGGCCCGCGCTCACCGGTTGGCTGACGAAGGCGACAGCGGCGAACGCCGCGAGCACGAGAGACTTGTTCATATTCATCGTGCCCTCCATGAAAGCACGCGTCGTGCCAACGGCTGAGCGAGAGCGTCACTCCGGCTGGCAAATTCGACGCAAGCTGTTGTGCTGGAGTCGGTTATACACCGTCGACACCACCGCACCAGGGACCCGGGCGCATCACCCACCTCAACCGAAACCGTAAACCCGGCCGACGGGAGAGGCAGGGCAGGACGGAGGATGTGGAGGACGGGAAGCGGGACAAGGGTGGAGGACGCAGGTGCGGGCGCCGGGCCGCACGACGGGGGCGGGACAGACGACGAAGGCCAGGGTGTGAGCCCTGGCCTTCGGAATGACGACTGTTGAATGCCTGTCGCGCCGAAGCCTAGGCGCGGCGGCGGCGTGCGAGGCCGAGGCCGGTCAGGCCGAGACCGAGCAGGACGAGCGTGGCGCCGCCGTCGGGCACGGGCTGCTGCGGGTTGCCCTTGATGACGTACACCTGATCGATCACCACGTCGGCCGACGGAACCAGACCGGTGTTGAAGACGAACTCCACCAGGTACGGGCCGACGTCGAGATACCTCGATCCGGTGTACGTCACCCACGTCTGCGGGGTGCTCCCGTGGACGCCGTAGTTGGCCAGCTCATCATCGGCGATCCGCCCAACGAAGCTGGCGTCACCGGCGTTGTTGTAGCCGTTCAACGGCGCGTAGGCGCTGAAGCCGATCTGGTACTCCCCGGCCTCGGTGATGTTGATGATCTGCCAGAGACTCTGGTTGTCGGCCAGGTCCGAGACGAAGTACGCGGCGTGGTCGCCAACCGGATCGGTCGAAGGCGTCCAGGCGTTGTTGGGGGGAATCTCTTCACCGAATGCACCTGTCGGGTAGCCATCCGTGGAGTTGTAGAAGATCGCCACGGGAGGGAAGCCCTGCGTGTCGACGCCGCCGACGGTCCAGCCGTTGAGACCATCCTCGAAGCTGCCGTTGATGACGAGGTTGTCAGCTCTGACCTGTCCTGCCCCGACGAGCCCGAGAACCGCCAACCCGACCATTGCTCGAATGACGAAATGTGTGTTTCGCATGCCCGTGATCAATACAAGCGACGTGCCATGGACGATCCGTGTGATTCCCCCCGTCAGTCGCACGGTCGGACACGAAGCCGTCTAGGATCTGTAAGTTATTCCAACTCAACAACATAGCTCATCAGTTCTGCCATGAACAAACTCGGCAGACGCAAGAGCTGATCCGTTCCGGACGGATCATGAGGCAGGAAGCGCGGCCTTGACAAGCGAAACGGCCCGCTGCCCCGGGGAGGGGACAGCGGGCTGTTCAGGTGCCTTCGAACGAACTCGACGTCAGCCGATCCGGCGGCGGAGCACGCCGAGGCTCGTGAGGCCGAAGCCGAGGAGCGCCAGCGTCACACCGCCGTCAGGCACCGACGTCGCGTCACCGTAGATCTTGAAGTCAGCCGCCAGGCCCGTTGGGCCCCCGGTGTTGGCGGGATCGTATGGCCAGGCGCCGCCAGTATTGGCGATGTGGAACGTCACCGTGTTGATTCCGCTCTCCACGGTTCCCACCACGCCATTCTGGGAATACGATGTGGTCCACGGCGTGGGCGCGGGGGTCGGCGTGGTGTTGTTCACGCCCAGGCTGTTGCCGTTGAGTGTGACGTCCACGAGGTAGTCGTCGGACAGCCAACGGAAATCAAACGTCGTGGTGGTTGCGGCTCCGGCCCAGTTGAACTGGAACGTGTACTCGTATGGGCCGTTGAGCGTACTCCCCTGAGCTGCGTTCGACTGATCCGCCGCAAACGAAATGTACCTGCCGCTGGTGAGGCTGTCGTCCACCAGCACCGGCCATCCGTTTGCCAGAGACGTAACAACATACGCCGGGAGACCATTGACGGTGAACAGGTCGTCAATGCCGTCGGCCGGGCTGGTGTCTGTACCGGTCGCGTAGATGAAATCCGCCCGGGCCGATGAGGCCACGAGCAGCGACGCGAGTGCGAGAAAGGCTATCCGCTTCATCGAAAACACTCCTCAAGGGAAGACGCCTTCCTGGCGTCACAGCGACCTCGACATCCGCCGAGCGATTCATGCGGATGTGAATCAAGAGTCGCGCCAACTCTGACGCGCTCGATTCCCGCGAAAGAAGGGGGGCGTCTCGCGACACCCGAAGCACGGCCGTAAGCTCTTCCGACGTCGACGCCGCCCGCCATCCACGGATGCCTACCGCACGGGTGTCGCGTCGCTGAACGAGGCGTCGGTGGCCTGCCTGACCTCGCCCGAACCGTCGGTGATGAAGAAGCGGAGGCCCGTGCGGCCCGGTTCCAACGGGATGGCCGTGGCGGTGAAGGCCGTCACGGAATCCCTGCAGGCCGGTGTCGGCTCGGCGCCGGCGGTCGCCTGCGCGGGCACTGTCATCGTGATGCGGTATCCCGCCTTCTCGATCGTGTCGGCCACCGTCAGGTCGGATGACAGCAACCCCTTCGCGCCGAGGCTCGTCAGCGTCGGCGCGTAGCGCCCGATACACTCCGTCACGCTGTGGGTGGCCTGCGCGCTGCCGATGCTGCGCAACGACCCGATCGCCGACGCCTCGTTGCCGGCGACGAGCGCCTTCCGCGCGCCCGTCACGCACGTGACGTATCCGCCAGCCAGCACGCCCACGATCAGCGCCAGCTTGCTGATGCGCGCCAGTCCCCATCCGTCCTGCGCCATGTTGACCTCCCCGGTGGGGCGACTATAGCGCAGGGCTCACCACCGGCCCGCCTTCGCGCTGGCGCGCTACGGCGCGGCAGGCCAATGGGCAACCGGCAACCGGCAACCGGTTACGTGGCCTGGCACCGGGTTTTCGAAGGCCGATGGCCTGTTCGCTTCGGCATTTCCGGCATCGCGGCATTTCCGGCATTCCCGCTACGGCAGCAGTCGGCCTTCGACGCCCGCCCGCGCGAGGCGGTCGAAGTACTGGTAAGCGGTCCGTGAAATGTCGGTGATGGCCTTGTCGCCTGACGAGGAGTCGGCGAGGAAGCTGGTCATCACGCACAGGAGGTACGGGCGGCCTTTCAGGTCCACCCAGGCGACTTCCGTGCGGACGCCGTCGAGGCCGCCGGGCTTGGCGGCGACGGGGACGCCGGAGGGGATGGCGGCGCGGATCGCGGTGGGGCCGTACTCGCGCATGATGCGGATCGCCTCGGCCTGGCTCGCCGGCTGGAGACCGCGGCCCGTCCTGATCGCGTCCATCACGACGAGCAGGTCGTTCGGGCTGGCGACGTTCTCCTCGCCACGCGCGACGGCCTCGCCGTCCATCATCCGGCGACGCAGCTGATAGCCCTTCGCGCCGAGCGCCTGCATGTGACTGGCGATGGTCTCGCGGCCGAGGGTGTCGATGAGGACGTTGGTCGAGGTGTTGTCGCTGAGGAGGATCATCAGCAGCGCGTGATCGCGCAGCGAGAGGACGGGCGAGTGGAGGCGCTGGAGGATGCCCGATCCGCCGGCGCGGCTCGACGGCGCCAGCGGCGTCGGGTCGTCGAGCGCCACGCGGCCGGCATCGGCCTGCACGAACAGTTCGTGCAGGATGCCGATCTTGATCGCCGATGCCGTCGGGAACGGCTCGTCGGCGCGACGAACGAAGCGCTGTCCGGAGGTGAGGTCGACGATCGCGTAGCCGACGCTGCCGTCGACTGCCGACGCGATGGTCTCCAGCCGTCGTTCGAACGTCGCCGCGAGCTCGGCGGTCTTGCTCGCCGGTACCGCTGTCGGCGCTTGCGCGTAGAGGCGACAGACGGAGCCGCCCACGCCGAACAGCGCCCACGCCAGCAGCGCAACGACAACGCCCACGCGTGCCCTCGGTCCGGAGATCGTGGTCATGCGCGCATCATACGGCGCGGACGGCCATCACCGTGATGTCGTCGTTCTGCGCGGCCTCGCCGCGGAACTCGGCCACCGCCTCGAAGACGGCATCGACGATCGCGCGTGCCGGCTTGCCGCGCTGCGCCTGGGCGACGGTGGCGATGCGATCGCGGCCGAACTCGTCGCCGTTGAGGTCCATCGCCTCGGAGACGCCGTCGGAGTAGAACAGGAACACGTCGCCCTTCGTGTAAGGGATGACGCACTCGTCGTACTCGATCCCCGGGAACGATCCGAGCGGCACGCCCGTCACGTCGATCCACTCGACGGCACCCGCAGCCGTGAGGCGCAGCGGATACGGCACGCCGGAGTTGGCCACCGTGACCGTGCGCCGCCTGACGTCGAACAGCGCGTAGCAGAGCGTGAGGTACATCTCCAGGAGCTGACGCTCGTGGAGGATCGTGTTGGTGATCTGCAGCACGCTGGCCGGCGTGACGGCGGTGTGCACGTAGCGCTTCCTGTACGTGCGCGACCGCACGAGCTCCGACGCGAAGGCGCTGTAGAGCGCCGCGGGCACGCCCTTCCCCGAGACGTCGCCGAGCACCACCACCAGCTGGTTGGCGAGCGGATCGAGATAGTCGTGCATGTCGCCGCCCAGTTCGCGCGCGGCTTCGAAGCGCGCGGCGATGTCGAGGCCGCGGATGCGCGCGGGGATCTCGTTCGGCATCAGCGCCGTCTGCACGCGCTGCGCGGTGCGCAGCTCACGCTCGATGCGCGCCTGGTTGGAGGCGAGCTCCTGATACAACCGCGCGTTCTGGATCGCGATCGCGAACTGCCCCGCGAGCAGCATCGCGAACTCCACGTCGCCCGCGTCGAACGCGTCGCGCTCCTCCGTACTGAGGTCGAGCACGCCGATGCAGTCGCCCTGATAGAGCAGCGGCACCGCCATCTCCGACGTCACCGAGTCGAAGAGCGTGATGTAGCGCGCGTCCTGATGGACGTCTCCGGACACCACCACCTCGCGGTGCAGGGCGGCGTAGCCGGTGAGCCCTTCACCCACGGTCACCGACGTGACGCGCTCGTCGACGCCATACGGCGACGCGAGATGCTTCACCTCGAGCCGCTGCGACAGCGAGTCCATCAGCAGGATCGCGAAGGCCTTGTAGTCGATCACCTTGCGCGTGGCGGCCGCGAGGCGTTCGAACAGCACGTCGATGTCGAGGATGGACGAAATCTCGCGATTGATCTCGAGCAGCGTCTCGAAGACGCGCGCGTTCCGGGCCGCCTGGGAGTAGAGCCGCGCGTTCTCGAGCGCCGTCGCCGCGTGGACGCCGAACTGCCTGACGATCGCCAGATCCTTCTCGCTGAACGCGTGTCGATGCGCCGAGAGGACGTTGAGCGCGCCGATCGTCCGCGTCCGGTACACGAGCGGGACGACGATCGACGAGCGCATGCCGGGAACGAATCCCTTGTAGTGCGGGTCCTGTTCGAGGTCGTTGACGAGCACGGCGCGGCGGTCCTGCGCGGCCATCCCGACCAGCCCCTCGCCCAGCGGGAGCCTGATGGACTCGGCCACGCCGGCGGGGTAGCCGAGCGAGTAGTCCACGCGCAGTTCGGTGCCCCCGGGGTGCAGCATGTAGATCGCGAACGCGTCGAACTGGATCAGGCGTCCGATGAGCCGCGGGATCGTCTGGAGCAGGTCCTCCAGCGACAGCACGGACATGACCCGTCGCCCGAGGTCGAACAGCGTCCTGAGGGTGTCGTGATCGCTGATCACCCGGACCGCGGGGGCCGGATCGCTGGACGGATGAGGGTGGGTCACGTGCCGGGGGCGCCGCGTGGTGGGACGGAGGCGTCGGACACCTGCGACGAGTGGGGGATTATACTGCCGGAGCGCATGGAACTGACCGTCCCCTTCGACTACCAGGCCATCGAACGGATCCTGCCACATCGCTATCCGTTCCTGCTCGTGGACCGCATCACGGAGTTCGAGGTGGATACGCGCGTGGTGGGCGTCAAGAACGTGACGGGCGACGAGAGCTACCTGTCGCGCGTGACGGGCCAGCCGCCGGTGCTGCCGCCCACGATCCTCACCGAGGCCGTGGCGCAGGTGGGGGCGATCCTCATTCTCGCCAAGCCGGAGAACCGCGAGAAGCTGATCTACTTCATGGGGATCGAGCGCGTACGCTACAGGCGTCCGGTCCACCCGGGCGACACGGTGGTCATCGAGGCGCACGTGCAGCGCCTGCGGAGCCGGATGGGCGTGCTGAAGGGCGTGGCGCGCGTAGGTGGTGCGGTGGTGGCCGAGGGCACGATGACGTTTGCCCTCGGACCACGCAACGCGATGTAGGAGTACAGACGGCCATCGGCCATCGGCCGTCGGCCGTCGGGCATCGGCCGTCGGCCTTCGGCCATCGGCCGTCGGCCGTCAGAGAACCTGCCGTCAGTCCTGCAGGTTGCCCTTCTTGGCCGCGAGGTTGGTCACGACCTGGGTGACGGCCTTCTCCGTGGCTTCGCCGATGACCGTCTCGCGGAAGTCCGACGACCCCATCGAGATACCGCCGCCACCGCCCCCACCACCGCCGCCGGCTCCGCCGCCGAGCATGAGGCCGCTGCGCGACGACTCGGCCTGACCCTTCGCGCTGATGAGGATCTCGCCGGTGGAGGTGTCCACCATGCGGACCGTGATGGCCACCGTCGCCTTGCCCTTCGACGTGCCCACCTTGCCGAGGCCGAACTTGCCGCCGCCGAAGCCGCCGCCACCCACGCCGAGGTTGCGGTTCTCCGTGCCGAACTTCGTGATCGAGCCGACCACCAGGTACTTCACGCCGAGCGCCTTGCCGATCTTGGCCACTTCCGCGGCGCTGGGATCGGCGCGATCGCTGTTCGAGAAGTTCTGCTCGGCGAGGATCGCGTCGAGGCGCTTGCGCTCGATGACCCTGAACGAGCCGTCGTTCACGAGCTCGTCGACGATCAGGTCGGCCACGCCCTTGCCGATGTCCCAGGTCCCCGACCACCACTGCTGGACGGCGCCGAAGTCGAGGTCGAGCACCGCCACCGTGGGACGCGACGCGCGCCCCTGGGCTGCTGCCTCGCCGGGCAGCGCCACGAAGGCCAGTGCGACAGCACCGGCCGTGACGAGCGAACGAAGGAAAGTACGCATCAACGTCTCCATGACCTTTCTGGTCCTGCACCCGGGAACGGCTCCAGACAGTCTGGAGCGGGCCGGCGGCGGGGAGGCACCTCCCCCGGGCACCGCGGGCTGCATGCTAGAGTGAGCCCGCGTTCATGGCCGCACTGATCGAAACGGACAGTCGCCCTCCGGACGAACAGCCCTGGCCGGCGTTCGTCGAGAACGCACCCGTCGGTCTGGCCGTGGCCAGGCTCGACGCGCAGGACACAGGATGCACGATCGCGACCAATCCTGCGCTCCGTGCCCTGTTGCGCGGCGCGAGCGGCACGCCGCCCGATCTGCTCGCCGACACGACGTGGGTGGATCCCGAAGAACGGAATCGGTTGATCGCCGCGCTGCATGAGGACGGCGGCGTCCAGGACCTGCCGGCCCGCCTGCGTCGTGCGGACGGAACCGTCGCGTACGTGGAAATCTCCGCAACGTGGAGCACTGACCGCCGGATGAATCCGGCGGCTACTCCCGACGGGGCACATGCCTGCATCGTCGTGCGCGACGTGGGGGAGCGGCGGCGACGGGAGGAGCAGTCGCGCGATCTGTACCAGCAGCTGCTCCAGGCCGAGAAGATGGCCGCCCTCGGCCAGACGATGTCGGGGGTGGCGCACGAGTTGAACAACCCGCTGGG
>CAYRAE010000001.1:57516-61631 GCA_964422175.1 uncultured Luteitalea sp.
CCGCCCTCGGCCAGACGATGTCGGGGGTGGCGCACGAGTTGAACAACCCGCTGGGGGCGATCCTCGCGCTCGCCGAGCGCCTCCGTCTCCAGGGCGCGCGCACGCCACTGGCCGCTGGACTCACCACGCTGCACAAGGAAGCCGAACGCGCCGCGCGCATCGCACGGCAGCTCCTGACGTTCGCGCGCAAGCGCCACACCACGCGCCTGATGGTGCCGATCAACGAGGTGGTGGCCGAGACGGTGCGCCTGCGCGAAGCGGACCTCCAGCGCGAAGGCATCCGCGTCAGCACCTTCCTCTCGCCCGACCTGCCCGACGTCTTCGCCGATCCCCACCAGCTGCAGCAGGTCGTGCTGAACCTGCTGATCAACGCCGAGCACGCGCTCGTGGCCGGCGGCGACGGCGGACACGTGCGGCTCCGCACGAGCGCCGACGGGCCCGACACCGTCTGCATCGAGGTCAGTGACGATGGGCCGGGCATGAGCGCGGAGGTGCAGGGGCGCATCTTCGACCCGTTCTTCACGACCAAGGACGTGGGCGAAGGCACGGGCCTCGGACTTGCCGTCGCCCAGGCGATCGTCGCCGAGCACGGCGGCCGGATCGACGTCGACTCGACGCCCGGTGCCGGCGCGCGATTCGGGATCGTGCTGCCTGCCGCGGGCGCGACAGTGAAAGCGCCCCGCGCGCACACGGCGCCGATCGCCGACACGAGCGACAGGTTCGGCGAGGGTCTGCGCGTGCTGCTCGCAGACGACGAGCCTGCCCTGGCGGGCGCCGTGGCCGAGACGCTGCGAGACGCGGGGTTCGAGGTGGAACTGGCGCACGACGGCGAGGAAGCGCTCGCGCGCGCCCGCGCCCAGACGTTCGACGCCGTCATCTGCGATCTGCGGATGCCCCGCGTGGATGGTCCGACGTTCTATCGGACCATCGCGGAGCTGTCGCCGCCTCAGGCGCGGCGGGTGATCTTCGTCACCGGAGACGTCACGGGTACCGAAGCCGCGAGCTTCCTCGACGAGAGCGGCTGCCCCTGGCTCGCCAAGCCCTTCCGGCTCGCGGAGCTCCTGCGCGTCGTGCGCGACGTCGTGGGGTAAGCGAGCAGTTTCCCCTTCGGCGTCGCCGCGTCGAGCACGGCGTCCGTCGTCGCGGCGCGCAGGCTCCGGGCCTGCTGCAGATCCACGAGCGCGGCAACCATGCGCGTGCCGTCGGTGTAGCCGTCGCGGAGCAGCGCGTCCTTCAATCGCGTGAGCGCACGCGCGTGGAGCTGCGAGATGCGCGACTCGTTCACGCCCAGGGCCTGTCCGATCTGCTTCATCGTGGCGTCCTGGAAGTAGTAGAGCGACAGCAGGCGGCGATCGCGTGCCTGGAGCCGGCCCATCGCCGTCCGCAGGCGATCGCGCCGTTCCACGGAGACGTACCGCTCGTCGGGTGAGGGCGGCGCCGTGGGCACGCATCCGGGCGGCAGGTTCGCGTGCTCGCTGTCGGTGCCCGACGCCGCTGACGTGGCCTCGATGGTGTTGATGCGCACGATGGTGCGCCCGAGGCGCTCCTCGTCGGTGCCGAGGTGCGAGGCGAGGTCGGCCAGCGACGGCTCGCCGCCCGTGGCCACACGAAGCGCTTCGCGCGCGGCTTCGAGCTCGCGGCGCATGCGGCGGACGCCGCGCGGCCAGGCGTCGCGACGGAGCGCGTCGATCATCGCCCCGCGCACGCGGCGCTCGGCGAAGGTCTCGAAGCGAATCCCACGTTCCTCGTCGTAGCGGTGGACCGCGTCGATGAGGCCGATCATCCCATCCTGCACGAGGTCGCCGACGTCCACGCCCGAGGGCATCGAGGCGGCCATGCGGCGCGCGAGGGCCTCGACGAACGCCCGGCTGGCGATCACGCGACTCTGCTGGTCTTCACGAAGGGGCAGCAACACATCAGTCTCCTGTCACTCGCACGCCGGCTGGGAGTCGGCAGCTCCGGACTTGCACCGGGGCCGCACGCTTCTATAGCAACGTCGGTGCCAGAAGGCTGGACGGGGTCGCGATAATTACAGAAGTTCTGATTTCACAATTACTTACCGTCAGGATCGCAGCGAGATTCAAGTGCAGGATCGAGGCGGATCGACGGGATATTGACACCGGCGACTGAGCAGTTCGTCAGGATTTTGACGGAGGGTTGATCACGTGCTCGGGGAGCTGCTTGCGGATTTCCTTCACCGCGTCGAGGGCGCCGACGGCAGCCTGCACGACGTCGGCCGCGCGGGTGCGGGCCGCGGCGTCGGCGGTCCGCGCCTCGATCAGCTCGGCGTTCACCAGCACGATGCCGAGGTGATTGTTGAGGCGATGGAAGAGTTCTGCGAGGGGGCCCAGGCTTGTCATGACTGACGCGTCGCGCTTCTGGGGATGTATCGGAGTGAGCGCGCGAGCACTACAGAGCTGCTGATGGCGCGGAGGGTGGCGCCCGACCGGTTGCCCGTTGCCGGGTTGCCGGTTGCCGGTTGCCGGCCATGTGTCAAGATGTTGGCGCCTCATGAATCCGCCCCTCAAACCTCTGTTGCTCGTAGACGATGAGGGGGCGTTTCGGCGGGGGGTGGCGGACTACCTGTCGGGGACGGGGTATGCGGTCACCGAGGCGTCGACTGTCGCGGAGGCGCTCGAGCATCTGGAGCGGTTCGCCTTCGACGTCGTGTTGACGGACCTGCGGCTGCCCGACGGCGAGGGGACGTCGGTGCTGGAGGCGGCGCGGGCCCGCTATCCGGACATCCTCGTGCTGGTGGTGACCGGGCACGGCTCGATCCGCGCGGCCGTCGAGGCGATCCGGCAGGGTGCCGCCGACTTCGTCACCAAACCGTTCCAGCTGGCCGAGCTCGATCTCGCGCTCGGACGCGCGCACGAGCGGCAACGGCTCCAGGCGGAGAACACCTATCTGCGCGAGCAGCTGCGGGAGCGGTATCGCCTCGATCAGCTCGTGGGCCGCAG
This sequence comes from uncultured Luteitalea sp., assembly GCA_964422175.1. Classification (GTDB taxonomy): domain Bacteria; phylum Acidobacteriota; class Vicinamibacteria; order Vicinamibacterales; family Vicinamibacteraceae; genus Luteitalea. The sequence continues at coordinate 60,477 of CAYRAE010000001.1, forward strand.
CCCGGCCATGCAGGAAGTCTTCGCCATCGTCGAGACCGTGGCGCCGACAACGAGCACGATCCTGATCCTGGGCGAGACGGGCACGGGCAAGGAGCTCGTGGCGCGGGCGATCCATCAGCTCAGCGCGCGCGCGTCGGAACGGTTCGTCGCGCTCAATTGCGCCGCCATCCCTGAATCACTTCTCGAGGCGGAGCTGTTCGGTCACGTGAAGGGCGCGTTCACGGGCGCCGTCGCGTCGCGTCCAGGTCGCTTCGAGCTCGCGCATCGCGGCACGCTCTTCCTCGACGAGCTCGGAACGATGCCGGTGCCGCTGCAGGCCAAATTGCTGCGCGCGCTGCAGGAGCGGGAGATCGAACGGATCGGTGATGCTCGACCCGTTCGCGTCGACGTGCGCGTGCTGGCGGCCACCAACGCGAACCTCGAGGAGATGGTGAAGCAGGGCACGTTCCGCGAAGACCTGTTCTATCGTCTCAACGTGATTCCCGTGCAGCTCCCACCGCTGCGCGAGCGGCGAGACGATGTGCCGCTGCTGGTGCGCGACATGCTGCAACGGCTCGGCGCGCAAGCCGTGCCGCCGCGCACCGACGTCACGTTCTCGCAGGAGGCGATGCGTCGATTGATGGCCTTCGACTGGCCGGGCAACATCCGGCAGCTGGAGAACACCGTGGAGCGTGCGCTGGCGCTGAGTCCGGGGCGATCGCAGCTCGACGTGAGCGTGCTGCCGCCCGACGTGCGCGGCGATCGTCCCGACGATCGCAGCGCCACGCTGCCGCTGCCCGAACAGGGCATCGACCTCGAACGCGAACTGGCCGCCGTCGAACGCGTGTTCATCGCGCAGGCGCTCGCACGTACCGAACGCAATCGCAGCCGCGCCGCGGAGCTGCTCGGCGTGAAGCGGACGACACTGGTCGAGAAGATCAAGCGCCTCGAACGACTCGGACTCGCCGACGGAATCATCGGCGATTGAGAGCAGCACGGGGGCTCGGGCTTCACCACAGCGGGCCTTCGGGCGTCGGCCTTCGGCCTTCAGAGATCGGCATTCGCGGCATTCCCGGCATCGCGGCATTCCTGCACATCGTCTGCTTCCCGTCCTCCACTTCCTCCGTCCTGACCTATCCTTGTCCCCATGGCACGCAGCGCGTTCTGGACCATCAT
>CAYRAE010000001.1:61731-67769 GCA_964422175.1 uncultured Luteitalea sp.
CTCCGTCCTGACCTATCCTTGTCCCCATGGCACGCAGCGCGTTCTGGACCATCATCGTCAACGACCAGCCCACGGCGTTCCGCGCGCCGCTGCGTGAGGATCTGCTGCCCACGCTGAAGCAGTTGCAGCGTCAACACCCCGATGCCGCCATCAAGTGGTTCCAGCGCGGGCGCCTCTGGGAGACGCCGGGCGATGCCATGGACGCGAGCAAACCGCCCCGACGCGGATCGAGCTGGCGACCAGGTGGGACTCACAAGGACCCGCGCGAGCAGTACAAGGTGCCGCGCGACGTGAAGCGCGCCCGCTGGGCGAGGCAGGCCAGCGAGGGACGGGGGCCGTGGGTCAAGGACGGGAGAAGCACGGACGGAGGCCCGAAGGACGGAGGAAGTCGAGGACAGGGGGCAGGAGCAGGACGGCGCCCGGAGAGCAGGGATTCAGGACGACCTCCGCGCGGCACAGCAGGAACTCAGGACCGCAGGAACTCAGGACCGCGGGATGGAGGCCGGCCCGCGCAGGACGCACGACGGCCGCGGGAAGAGCAGGGCGGCGCAGGGAGGGGCCGGGCTTCCACCTTCGCACCGCGGGCTACGGCGGACGGGCGCCCGGCCCGACCGGAGCGGCGGGAGTTCAAGCCTGAAGCGAAGCGGCCCGTCGATGGGAGCAGCTTCAGGGTGCGGAAACCGGCGACGGGACCGGATGGGGCGGAGCGGCGGAAGAACTGGCCGCCGAAGGATGCGCGCGGTGCGTCGGGGACGCGCCCGCCGAACCCTGCGTGGGGTCCGAAGGCTGGCGGAGACCGCCCCCGGCCCGCCGGCGGCGCGCGTCAGGACTGGCGTGGCGATCGATCGACGACACGGCGTGACGCGACGGCGCGTTCGGGAGGTGCACCCTCATCACGCGAGCGCACGGGGCCACCACGCGAGCGCACGGGACCGCCACCGGAACGCAAGACACGGACGTGGCGTGCCGGGGAACTGCCGCCGGCCGACAGGAAGCGCCGGAAGCCGGAGGAGTGACGCGCCATGATCGTGCACGTCGTGTTGTTCCGGCCGCGGCCTGACGTGGCAGACGAGGCGCGCGACGCCCTCTTCGCGGCGATGCAGACGGCGGGTCGCGAGATTCCGTCGGTGCGCTCGTTCCGCGTCGCGCAGCACATCGCGCATCCGGTGCCGTACGTGATGAGCGGGTTCCCGTCGTTCCCGTGGTGCGCGCTGCTGGAGTTCGAGGACGAGGCCGGGTTGCGCGCCTACCTGTCGCACCCGCTGCACGTGGCGCTGGGCGAGCAGTTCAACGCCGCCGCCGACGCCGCGCTGATCTACGACTACGAGATCACAGACGCCTTCAGGTAGGGGCGACGCATGCGTCGCCCCTACGAGCGCTGAGGACGGGTGGGGCTGTCCGGCGACAGGACCCGCGCCCTCAGCTGACTCGCGATTTCACACCCTCTTCAACCACCGGCGCCGTCAGCGCAGGAAGAACTGCGCGATGAGGTCGCGGACCTGCGGGATGGATTCGGCGGTGTTGATGGCCATGCGGAACTGGGCGCCGCCCTCGTAGCCCTTCGAGTACCAGCCGTTCAGCGCGCGCAGCTTGTTGATCACCCAGCGCTCGCGGCCGCGCGCGGGGGCGCGAAGGGTCGTGTCGGCATCGGCGGCGTCCGGCGCCGTGGGCGCGGTGTGACGGAAGCCTGCCGCTTCATTCACGCGCTCGTTCAGCAGCAGGTCCACGTACTCCAGCAGGAACTCCCCGCGATCCCTCATCGTCACCGCGCGTGGTGCGCGGCCCGCGGCGATGTCGGCGGCCTGCGCGAGGATCCACGGGTTACGGAGCACGCCACGACCCACGAGCACGCCCTCCGGTCCACTGCGTAACCGATCGATGACGTGTTCTGGCTCGACGCAATCGCCGCTGCCGAACACCGGGATGCGCACCTGTTCGGCGACGTGTGCGATGAGCGACCAGTCGGAGCTGCCTGTGTACGCCTGCTTCGCCGTGCGGCCGTGCACGGTGACCGCGGCGGCTCCCGCGTCCTCCACCATGCGCGCCAGGACGGGCGCGTTGATCTCGTCGTCGTTCCACCCGGCGCGCATCTTCACCGTCACGGGAATCGATACGGCACGCGCCATCGCCTCGACGATCGCCGCGGCGTGCCGCGGGTCGCGCATCAGCGAGCAGCCGGCGTGGTGCTTCGAGATCTTCGGCACCGGACACCCCATGTTGATGTCGACGATGTCGGCGCCCATGCCCTCGACGATGCGCGCGGCGTCGGCCATCTTCGCGGGATCGCCGCCGAAGATCTGGATGGAGACGGGGCGTTCCTCTTCGGTGTACTCGGCGAAGTCCAGCGTGCGGTCGATGCCGCGCACGAGGCCTTCCGAGCTCACCATCTCGGTGACCACGAGGCCGCAGCCCCCACGTCGCTTGACCAGGCGGCGGAACGCCGTGTCGGTCATGCCGGCCATGGGCGCCACGCCGACGGGGGTGTCGAGCGCCACGGTCCCGATCTTCGGAGAAGACGCCGGTGCCAGGCGCGTACCGGAATCTGAATCGGGCGACGCCGCACCGGGCGGCGCAACAACGGAGGTCACGGCGTGGCGCCGGCCTTCGGAGCGGTACCCGCTTCGGCGGCCTTCGTTGCCTCATCGAGCGCCGCGGCGGCCTGCAGCACGCCCGAATCGAACGCCGCCTTGAGGGTCGGGCTCTTCCACTCGATGATGGCCTGCGCGCGGAGGCGCTCGAGGTACTTCAGCACCTCGCCGGCGCGACGCTGGTTGAACACCTTCTCGGCGATCTGATCGCGCGCTTCCTCGAACGTCGCCTGCTTGCGGGGCACGCGCACGTCGAGCTTCAGCAGGCGGTAGCCATTGCCGGCGTCGAGCGGCTCGGACACCTGGCCCACCTTCATCGAGGTGAGCACCTTCTGGATGTCTGGGTTGAGTTCGTCGGTGCCGAGCGGGCCGATGAGGCCGCCGTTGGCCTTCGAGGCCGCGTCGGAGGCCTCGCCCGCGACCGTGCCGAAGTCCTCCTTCAGCACGCGCTGGCGGATCTGATCGATCTTCGTGCGGGCGTCGGCCATCGCGGCTGCCGCCGCCGACGGGCCTTCGGCGGGCGCTGTCGTGGCGGCGCGCACGAAGATCTCCCGGAGCGTCACCGACTCGTTGGTGAGGAACTCGTCCCTGTGCGCGTTGTAGTAGGCGCGCGATTCCTCCTCCGCGATGCTGATGCGGGAGTACACGTCCTGCTGCTGGACGCGGCTGATGAGCATCTGCTTCTCGAAGGTCTTGCGGAGACCGGCGATCGTGAGCCCTTCCTGCGAGAGCGCGGCCTGGAACTTCTCCTCGGTGTCGAGCTTGTTCTCCTTGCGGATGTTGTCGAGGATGCCGTTGAACTGCTCGTCGGTCATCTTGAGCCCGAGCTCGCGGCCGCGCTGCACGAGCAACATCTCGTCGATCGCGTTGACGATGACGCGGGGGGTCACCTCGTCGAGGAGCTTGCGGAGGGTGGCGTCGTTCTCCAGGTCCGCGGCCGAGAGGTTCGGGTTGTTGGCGCGGAGCGCCGTCACCTGGAGCTGCTCGACGTCGGTCTTGGTGAGAATCTCGCCGTTGACCTTGACGAGCACCTGCTCGATCACGTCGGCCGCCTGGAGTGCTGTGACGGAAAGGCCAGCCACGAGGGCCGCCGCGCCGAGCCTGCGGAGTGTCATTGGGGGCATCGCTTCGATGATCTTACGCCGGGTCATTCGGTATACACCCTTGCTTGGACGTCCGGAGACGGCAGCAGGGCGGGTGACGAGGGGTCGGCCCCGGAGGGCCGACCCGCGAAGACGGACCGGTTGCCGGGTTGCCCGTTGCCGGTTGCCGGTTGCCGGTTGCCGGTCACTCATCCGACAGGTCCTGCATCACGCGGGTGATGCGGGCGAAGAGGCCGTCGGGGGCGCGGGGGTCCACGGGGATGGGCTTGAGGACCTCGGTCTTGGTGAAGCCAGGGGTCACCTCGCCGGCCGTGGCGCGGACGGTCCACCAGGAGGGTCCGCGCTGGCCGCCCTGGGCGACGGGACGGTGGGTCGTGAAGGCCGGGCTCGGAGAGCCCGACCGGCCGGGCACCGGGCGCCGGGCACCGGGCACCGGACCAACATGCGCCGTCGCGCTCCGAGCCCGGCCGGCACTACCGTCCGGGCTCAGGTCCAGCTTCAGGTGGCCCGGGGGGACCAGGCGCAGGTCCACGCGCCTGTCGACCACGGCGAGCAGCCGCTGCGGATCGACAGTCGCCGAGTCGCGGAACTTGAAGACGACGGTCTGCCCTTCCTTCTCGATCGAATCGATCTTCATCCTGTCGGCCAGCGCGCGGATGCGGGCGTGGTCGGCCAGGCACAGCACCGACTCGGGCAGCGGCCCGTACCTGTCGCGCACGTCCTCCAGCACGCGATCGATCTCCGCGTCGGTCCGCGCCTGCGCCACCTGACGGTAGATGCCGAGCCGCTGGTTGGTGTCGGCGATGTAGGACTCGTCGATGCGGAACTCCACGCCGAGGTTCACCGTGGCGCGACGGTCGTCCTCGAGATCCTCGCCCTTCAGTTCGCGGATCGTCTCTTCGAGCAGTTTCGTGTACATCTCGAAGCCGATGGCCTCGATGTGGCCGCTCTGCTCGCCGCCGAGCAGGTTGCCCGCGCCGCGGATCTCGAGGTCGAGCGCGGCGATGCGGAATCCGCTGCCCAGCGCGCTGAACTCCTTGATCGCCGCCAGCCGCTTGCGCGCCACCTCCGACAGCGCGTCGACAGGCGGAATCAGCAGGTACGCGTACGCGCGCCTGTCAGACCGTCCGACGCGGCCACGCAGCTGATAGAGCTGGCCGAGGCCGTAGCGATCCGCGCGGTTGATGATCATCGTGTTGGCGTTGGGGATGTCCAGCCCGTTCTCGATGATCGTCGTCGCCAGCAGGACGTCGTACCGGCGCTCGATGAAGTCCACCATCACCTTCTCGAGGGCCTCTTCTCCCATCTGGCCGTGGCCGATGCCGATCTTCGCGTCTGGCGCCACGCGCTGGATGAGACCCGCGATCGAATGGATGGACTCCACGCGGTTGTGCACGAAGTACACCTGGCCGCCGCGTTCGAGCTCCTTGGCGATCGCCGCTCCGACGATCTGCGGATCGAACGGCAGCACCGCCGTCTGCACGGCCTGCCGATCGTGCGGCGCGGTCTCGATCACCGACATGTCGCGGATGCCGACGAGCGACATGTTGAGCGTGCGCGGGATGGGCGTCGCGCTCATCGTGAGCACGTCCACCTTCTTGCGCATCTGCTTGATGCGCTCCTTGTGCGTCACGCCGAAGCGCTGCTCCTCGTCCACCACGAGCAGGCCGAGATCGCGGAACTCGACATCCTTGGCGAGCAGGCGATGCGTGCCGACGAGGATGTCCAGCTTGCCGTCGCGCAGGTGCCGGAGCGACTCGGCCTGTTCGGCCTTCGAGCGGAAGCGGCTCACCATGTCGATGCGCACGGGGAACGCGGCGAAACGCGCGCGCAGTGTCTTCACGTGCTGCAGCGCCAGCACCGTCGTCGGCGCGAGGACGGCCACCTGCTTGCCGTCCATCACGGCCTTGAACGCGGCGCGCATCGCCACTTCCGTCTTGCCGAACCCGACGTCGCCGCACAACAGGCGATCCATGGGCGTGGGCGATTCCATGTCGCGCTTGATGTCGGCGACGGCCGTCGCCTGATCGGGCGTCAACTCGTAAGGAAACGCCAACTCGAATTCTTCCTGCCAGTGCGTGTCGGGGCCGAACGCGTGGCCCTGCACGGCCTTGCGCGCGGCGTAGAGCTTCAGGAGCTCGTCGGCCATGTCGCGCATGGCCTTCTTCACGCGCGACTTGGCCTTCTCCCACGTGGTGCCGCCGAGGCGATCGAGCGTGGGACTGGCGCTGCCCGAGAACTTCTGCACCAGGTCGAGGCGATCGACGGGCACGAACAGCTTGTCGTCGCCCGCGTAGCGCAGCTCCATGAACTCGCGCGTCTCGTGACCGACGACGATCTGCTTCAG
>CAYRAE010000002.1:0-2029 GCA_964422175.1 uncultured Luteitalea sp.
CCGGCGATGTACGCGTCCACGGGCAGGCGGCGCGCGGTCATCACCCTCGCGCCCGCGTGAGCGCGCCGAGGATCTCCTGCGCGCACACCGGAATCGCAGTGCCGGGACCGAACACCGCTGTGACGCCCGCGTCGAGTAACGCCGGGCGATCCTGCGGCGGCACGACGCCACCCACCACGACGAGGACGTCCGGTCGACCGAACCGCGCGAGCTCCGCGATCACATCGGGCACGAGCGTCTTGTGGCCGCCGGCGAGACTCGACACGCCCAGCACGTGGACGTCGTTCTCCACGGCCATGCGCGCGGCCTCCTGCGGCGTCTGGAAGAGCGGCCCCACGTCCACGTCGAAACCCACGTCGGCAAACGCCGTGGCGATGACCTTCGCGCCGCGATCGTGGCCATCCTGTCCGAGCTTGGCCACGAGCAGGCGCGGACGACGGCCTTCCGTCCGTTCGAAGTCGGCGGCCATCGCCCTGGCTCGCTGGAACTCGGGATCGTCAGCGCTCTCGGCCGAATACACGCCGGATATCGTACGGCCGACGGCCTGATACCTGCCGAACACCCGCTCCAGCGCGCCGGAGATCTCGCCGAGCGACGCACGCGCACGCGCCGCATCGATGGCGAGCGCCAGCAGGTTGCCCGTGCGCGTCCCGGCAGCGTGCGTGAGCGCGTCGAGCGCACGATTGACGGCGTCCGCGTCCCGCGCGGCACGCACCGCCGCGAGGCGCCGGACCTGCGCTTCACGCACGGCGTGGTTGTCCACCTCCAGCACGTCGACCGGCGCATCATCCTCGCGCTGGTAGCGATTGACGCCGACGATGACTTCGCGTCCGCTGTCGATGCGCGCCTGGCGCCGCGCCGCCGCTTCCTCGATGCGCCGTTTCGGCAGTCCGCTCTCGATGGCCTTCGCCATCCCTCCGAGACGCTCGACTTCCTGGATGTGCGCCCACGCGGCGTGCATCAATTCGTGCGTGAGTCCTTCCACGACGTGGCTGCCCGCCCACGGATCGACGACGTGCGTGATGCCCGTCTCCTTCTGGAGATAGATCTGCGTGTTGCGCGCGACGCGGGCCGACGCGTCCGTCGGCAACGCGAGCGCCTCGTCGTATGCGTTGGTGTGCAGCGACTGCGTGTGCCCCAGCGCCGCCGCCATCGCCTCGACGCACGTGCGCGTGACGTTGTTGAACACGTCCTGCGCGGTGAGGCTCCATCCCGACGTCTGTGCGTGCGCGCGCAGCGCCATCGATCGCGGGTCCTTCGGTCCGAAGCCCTTCACGATCCGCGCCCACAGCACGCGCGCCGCGCGCAGCTTGGCGATCTCGGTGAAATGGTCCATGCCGATCGCCCAGAAGAAACTGAGTCGCGGAGCGAAGGCGTCGACGTCGAGTCCCGCGTCGATCCCCACGCGCAGGTATTCGAGGCCGTCGGCCAGGGTGTACGCGAGCTCCAGATCGGCCGTCGCGCCGGCCTCCTGCATGTGGTAGCCGCTGATCGAGATCGGGTTGAACTGCGGCATGTGCTGCGCGCAGTACCTGAAGATGTCGCCCACGATCCGCATCGAGGCCGCCGGGCCGTAGATGTAGGTGTTGCGGACCATGAACTCCTTGAGGATGTCGTTCTGGATCGTCCCCGCGAGCTGCGACGAAGCCACGCCCTGCTCTTCGGCGGCGACGATGTAGAAGGCCATGATGGGGAGGACGGCCCCGTTCATGGTCATCGACACGGACATCTCGTCGAGCGGGATGCCGTCGAAGAGGACCTTCATGTCCTCGACGGTGTCGATGGCGACGCCCGCCTTGCCGACGTCGCCGATCACGCGCGGGTTGTCGGAGTCGTACCCGCGATGCGTGGCGAGATCGAACGCCACGGACAGGCCCTTCTGCCCCGCCGCCAGGTTGCGTCGATAGAAGGCGTTCGAGTCCTCCGCCGTCGAGAAGCCCGCGTACTGGCGGATGGTCCACGGCTGGAGCGCGTACATCGTCGCGTACGGCCCGCGGAGGAACGGCGGCAGTCCGGCGGCGTAGTCGAG
>CAYRAE010000002.1:2129-4338 GCA_964422175.1 uncultured Luteitalea sp.
ACATCGTCGCGTACGGCCCGCGGAGGAACGGCGGCAGTCCGGCGGCGTAGTCGAGATGCTCGAAGGGTGTCGGCGCCGAGGCAGCCGTCGACGTCTGCCCACCGAGATCGGCGCGATACGCGATCGCCGAGAAGGCGGGGCGCGTCACGGCGCCATCCCCAGGCGGTCCTGCCACGAGGTCAGCGTTGCCACCGCGTCGAGATGCGGGTCGAGATGCGTGTGGGCGTCGACCGAGCACAGGATGACGAGGTCCGCGCGCTCCGGCAATGCGTCGCCCTGCGTGACGGCCATGCCCGCGCAGCCGAACAGGTTGAGATGGAAGACGGCCCGCGCTCGACTCCGCCTGTCGCCGGCACGCGTGAGCAGGTGGACGACAGGCGTGCGTCCTGTTGCCGCGGCGTGTCGCTCGGTCCGCGCCCGGATCGCTTCGAACGGCTCGGCGAGTCTCAAAGGTTCAAGGGCATCTTCTGTCGGGCGCCGGGCACCGGGCACCGGGCACCGGTCCGCCTTCGCGCCTTCGGCGCTACGGCGCGGCGAGACCGACGGAGTGAGGTCAGGATAATCGTTCACGCCGACGAGCGTGCGGCGGCGCGTCGCAACCGCGCGTACGCGCGCCTCTCGCGTCGCCTGCACCCCGCGCGCGAGCATTCCTGCCTCGACGGCTGTCGTGTAACCCCCTGCCGACTCGATGCTCTGGAAGAGCGCCCAGGCTTTCCGCGCCATGGCGTCGGTCAGCCACTCGATGAACCACGAGTCGGCGGCCGGATCCTGCGCGGCGGCGAGGTGCGCTTCCTCGATGAGGATGCGCGGCACGTTGTCTGCGAGGTGCGGCGCGAAGCCGTGTGCCTCGACCTCCAGGCTGTCTGCGCCGCCGATGATGGCCGCCATCGCTTCGGTGGTGACGCGAAGGAGATTGGTGGGCGCGTCGTACACGCTGGTGTTCGTGCGCGACGTGCGCGCATGGATCCGCACAGGCGGCACGGCATCGTCTCCGGCGAACGCGGCCACGACGTTGGTCCACAGCCGACGCGCGGCGCGGAGCTTGGCGATCTCGACGAAGTAGGTGGATCCGACCCCAAAGGCGAGCGTGACCTCGCCGGCGGCGACGGCGACCGGTGTGCCGGCGGCGAGTGCGCGATCGAGCCGCTCGACGAGGACGGCCAGCGTCCAGGCCAACTCCTGCACGGCGTCGGCGCCGGCATCGTGCAGCAGATCGCCACGAACGGCGTCTGGCGGTGTCGCGGCGCTGATCGGCGGGGCCGTCGTACGTCGATTGAGTACGGGCGCGACGGACGGGCTGTCGTCGGCGCGATGGAACGGCTGGACGGCAATCCCCTCGTCGGTCTTCCAGACCAGCCGTGACTCGTAATCCGTCCCTTTCAGATCCCGCTCGATGACAGCCAGCCAGTCGGCCGTCTCCACCGGCGGGAACCAGTCGCGCAGAGCGAGCGGACCGTCGAGCGGCGCGCCGCGCTCAGTCATGGCCGCTGCCTTCCTGCACGACTTCGAGGAGGTAGCCGAGGGCCGTGGCGTCCGTAGACTTCGGATGGACGAAGAAGACCGTCGTGCCGCGCGACCCGGGCCGCGGAGCGGCGTCGATGACGCGGAAGCCTTCCGCCGTCATGACGTCGAAGGCCGCCTGGATGTCCCGGACGCGGAGCGCAAGGTGCGCGATGCCCGGCCTGCCGCCCTGCTTCTCCAGTTGCCGCGCGACGGGCGAGTCCGCCGACAACGGTTCGAGCAGCTGCACGCAGTTGGGGCCGTCGCCGATGCGCAGCAGCACCTCGCGGACCTGATCGGTGCCGCGGACGTCCTCGCGATGGATCTCCGTGAACCCAAGTGAGGCGTACAACCGCACATGCGCCTCCAGCTCGCCCGGCGGCACCGCCACCGCCACGTGATCCACGCACACGAACCCGGGAACGTCCATCGACACGTCCCGGATCAGAACACAGACAGACCGGCAACGGGCAATCGGCAACCGGCAACCGTACCCTCACGAACGGTGTAGCCGCCGGATTTCCCGCCTTCGCCTGACGGCTACGGCGCGGCAGGCCATCCGGCGGACAGGCATCACTGACTGCCGGACAGAGTCCGGCAGCTACATGTGTGAATCCGGGCAGCGACGTGTTCGCTCCATATCCGGTTGCCGGGTTGTCATTCCCGCAACGCTATGGCGGGCGATGTGCGCGCCGCGCGCCAGGCGGGG
>CAYRAE010000002.1:4348-37816 GCA_964422175.1 uncultured Luteitalea sp.
GCCGGATTTCATCCGGCGGGCGGAGAACACTGACTGCCGGACAAAGTCCGGCAGCTACACCATGGCGGCAGCGGCACCGGCCCGTCGTCATTCCCCCCTTACGGGACCTGGAAGGTGGCGCGGGCTTCCAGGAAGGTCATGCCGGCGTTCAGGGTGAACGGAGCGGTGGCGGTGCAGACACCCTGGGCGTTGCAGTTGGTCAGCTCCACTGTCTGCGTCTGCGTCACGCCGCCGATACGGGGCTTGGCGGTGACGGCCACCGTCGTCCCGCTCGGGACGCCTGTCGTCGCGACGTCGACGTTGACGACGCCCGGGGCGGGCAGGGTCAGGTCCACGGCGCCGCGGTAGCCCTGAGGCGGCGTGGGCACCACCTGCGTGCCCTCCGACGAGGTCACCTGCGTGATCGCCACGCTCGGCGCCACGGGGTTGGTGAGTGGGCCCGGGCCTGTGATACGCAACGCCGCTGTCGAGGGCTGAGGCTGGAACGCCGTCTGCGCGCTCGAGTCGAGCGACTCGAGGCGAATGCGTCCGGGCGAACCGCCGGGCGAAGAGCCCGCTCCGCTGCCACCGCGGGCGTAGAGTAGTGCGTTTACGCTGCCCACGAAGCGATTGGCCACCAGCCGGATCGCGCCGCCCGCGCCACCAGCGCCGTAGTACGCGCAGCTCGTGCTACCGGGATTGCTGTAGCTGCCTCCGTCGGCGCCGACGAACGAGTTCGTCATGGAGAGCGTGCCGTTGACGGCGATCAGGATCGCGCCGCCGCCACCGCCACCACCACCGCCGGTGCAGGCGGTTCCTCCCTCCGCACTTGTCGTACCACCACCTCCTCCTCCGGACCCACCGACCAACGGCAGCAGCTCCGGCACGCCGAAGAACGTGCCTCCCATCGGCGGGACTCCGAATGCCGCGCCCGCGCCGCCTCCGGGTCCCTGACCCGCGCCACCGTACGCCGCGCCATTGACGGCGTACGCAGCCGCATCGCCGCCGCGAAACCCGCCAGGTCCGCCTGCTCCTCCAAGCCCCGACACGCCAGCGCTGTTCCCGGCCGATCCAGCTCCTCCACTGACAATCAGACCGGTGTCATAGCCACCACACCCGCTGCCGCCCAGCGTGAGGTCACCGGAGACCAGCAGGGTGACAGGCGTATTGGTTCGCGCCGTGCCGGTTTCCGCGAAGTAGATGAGGAACCGGGTGAAGCAACCGCTCCCGGAGACGGCTCGGAAGCTGCTGAACCGGAGGACTCCGTCCGGCGGAAGCGGAAGGGTGAGGTTGTCCGATGAGGCGCAACCCACCGTCGCACAGCCGCCCGTGGTTCCCGGCGGATAGGTGGACGGATCGCTCGCATCGAACGCCGGCAGGTCGGGTATGCCGGCGCACCCGCACAGGTCGAGCGCCACCTGCGCCACGACGCCATCGGCGCCGCTCCCGAGCACGATGGCGACGGCGAGCGCCGATAGCGTCAATCGTCTGGTCGTCTTCCTTGCCTGCATGTTCGTTCCTCCAAGAGCGCCGGATGAAATCCGGCGCCTACACCTGACACTCACGCTCCCACGTCTGACACGTTCCCCGAACGCGCCTACGGAACCTGCACCTGAATACCTGCGACGGGCGCGACGATCGCCGGCTGGGCTGACGCCGGCGGATTGCCGACCACGACTTCCAACTGACGCGTGATGCCGTTGAACTCGAAGGTCAGCACCGCCGAGCCTTCCTCGCCCGTCGTTTCGAACAACACCGGCAACATCAGGTCGCCGGCCTGCAACATCAACGTCATGCTCGTCGCCGCGCCGAAACTCGCAATCGCCGGGTTACTCGTCGTCACGGTGACGGCCGTGGTGCTCCCGAGCGGCGCGGCAAGCAACTGCACGCCAATCGTCGGCGCGAGCAGGTTGCCGGCCGGCACGATCACGCGCGAGCCGAAGGCCTTCGGAGCCGTGATGCCGACCGGCGGCGCCACGTAGACCGGCGTCATGCTCGCGGGTGGCTCGCCGACGTAGACCGTGAGCGACCGCACCACACCACCTGCACGCAGCGTCAGCGTGGCGATGCCGTCGATGCCCGTATCGATCGTCAACGTCGTCACCTGCTGTCCGGCGGCAACCGGCGCTGCCGTCGCACTCGCGATGGCGGGGTTGCTGCTCTCCACGCTCACGGGCAGGACCGAGCCCGCAGGCGACGGCAACAGGCCCACGATCGTCGTCGTGGTGCCGCCGCCCGTGGGCGTGAGCAGCTGCCCGACCGACGGCGCGAGCGCGATCGTCACGCCGACGGAGGGAGCCAGGACCATCGGCGTGTCGTTGGCCGGCGGCGCACCGACGTACACCGTGAGCGACCGCACCACGCCGCCCGCGCGAATGGTGAGCAGCGCGATGCCGGGCTCGCCCGTCGTGATGGCGAGCGACGTCGTCTGCGAACCGGTACCGATCGTCGTGGCCGTGGCCATGGCGATGGCGGGGTTGCTGCTCGCCACTGTCACTGGCGTCGGCCCCGTGGCCGGCGCCAGCAGGATCGACGTACTCGTTGTGGTGCCCTGGCCCGGCTGGAGCAGGATCTGCCCCGCCGACGGTGGCCGCGAGATCGTCACGCCCACCTGCGGCGCGACAACGACGGGTGTCAGGTTGTCTGGCGGCGCGCCCACGTACACCGTGAGCGTGCGCACCTCGCCGCCCGCGCGAATCGTCAGCACGGCGATGCCGTTCGCGTTGGCCTGCACGGCAAGCGTGGTGGTGCGCGTGCCTGTCGCGACGTTCGACGCCGTAGCCGTGGCCACACCCGGGTTGCTGCTCGTGATCGACACCGCCGTCGACCCGTCGGCATCGTGCGAGAGCACCGCGATCGTGGTGCCGATCGCCTGTCCGCTCGCCAGCACGACCTGACCAGCCGTCGGCGCGAGTGAGATGCTCACGCCCGGCGTGCGCGCGAACACCACGAAGTCGGCCCAGTTGGCGGGATCGACGCGATCGCTGACGCTCACAGACGTCGCCGCGGTGCCACGGTCGGACGAAGCCACGATGGCGGTGTTGCCAATCGCGGCACCGGTCACCGATGCGGGATCGCCCGGGCACACCGTACACGCGGTGACGCTGAGATCGACACTCGTCTGCCCGGCAGGCAGGACGATGGACGAGGGCGTCACGGTGGCCACTGCAGCATCGGCAGACGCAACAGCGACCGTCAGCGGGCTCGTCAGCGCCTCGGCAATCGTCAACCGGATCGTCTTGGTCGCCCCGCGCTGAAGACCGAGCACAGTCGGCGTCGCACGCAGGCGCCTCAGCACGTCGTAGGTGCGCGTGGCCGAGGCGATCTCGAGGTTGCTCGCGTTGCGCGCCGAGGCCACGACGGTGATCGACGATGCAGTGGCCGCGAGCGGCACCGTGTACTCGCGCCTGAACGGTTCCGCCGCAACGGCCGGCAGGGCCACGCCGTTCACCGTGAACACCACGCTCGCCGGCTCGAGCGACGCCGCGCCCATGGCCTCGAACGTCACGCGGTTCTCTTCGATGACGCTGGCACCGTCGGGCGCGACGATGGAGAAGGCGCCCGTCTGATACGTGAACGTGATGGGCGTCGTGATGGCGCTGTCGTCGGCGTTCACCAGCGCATTGCCGGACACGTCGGTGATGCCGCCCGTCAACTCCACCACCACCGTCACGTCGTAGGGCAGCGCACTGGTCGGCGTGAAGCGCACCGTCGCGCCGCCGTCACCGAAGGCGAACGTGCCAGGCACGACCGCCGCATTCGTCGTCACGCGGAACGACGTCGGCGTGATGCTCGCCGGCGCGATGGCCTCGGTGAACGTCACGCTGAACGGCGCCGTCGTGCCCACGCCAATCGATGCGTTGGCCGGAACCGTCGTCAGCACCTTCGGCGCGACGACGTCGGGCGAGATGGTACGGAACGTCGACGCGAACGCGGCGGTCAGCGCGTTGGCGGCCTTGTCGCGCACGCCGGCGTCGACGCTCACCGTGTAGAGCGTGTTCTCCGTCAGCGGCGACGACGGCGTCAGCGTGACGCTGCGGTCGTCGGCCGCGATCGCGAGCGCGACAGGTACCGGCGTCGCACCGTCGGACAGCCTGATGCTGCTCGCCGTCAGCGTTGCGCGATCCATCGGCTCGGAGAAGCTGACGACCACGCTCGACGACAGGGCCACGCTCGTGGCGCCGTTACCCGGCGACACGCTCGTCACCGTCGGCGCGACAACGTCGAGGACGGTGACGGTGATCGGCGTGGACGTGGACTGGTTCCCTGCCGTGTCGCGTGCCGTACCCGTAAGCGTCAGCGTTCCACCCGCGGACGGGAGCGTGGCGAAGGTGAGCGTGAACGTCTCCGTGGCCGACGCCTGCGCCGGAGCGATCGGACGCGTGGTCGTGCCGACGATCGCGCCACTCGTCGTCAGGCCCACCTCGGCCACGCTGACGTCGTCTGTCGCGTTGACGACCACCGACAGCGACTCGCGCGGATCGATGGTGGCTGATGCCAGCGGACTGGTGACGCCAACATCCGGCCCTGCCGCGTCGCGCACGCTGACCACGCGCACGATGTCACTACTCGCGTTGCCTGCCGCATCGAGGGCACGCACGGTGATCGTCACGTCGCCTGCCGGCGTCGCACCCGTGTTCGGGATCGTGAACGTCGCCGACGCGGGCGTGGCGGCGGGCGTGATTTCACGCGTTTCGCTGAAGGTGATCACGCCGGCTGCCGTCACGACGAACCGCGCGACAGCCACATCGTCTGTGGCCGACGCCTGGACGACGAGCGGCTGGCCCGGGTTGAGTACGGCGCCCGCTGTCGGCGCCGTCACGGTGAGTACCGGCGCCTCCGTGTCCCCGACCGTCAGCGTGAGCAGGATCTCGTTGCCGAGGTTCCCCGCGGCGTCGCGGGCGCGGGCGCGGACGGCGATGGTGCCGCCATTGGCCGTCCCGGCCGGGATGGCGATGCCGAACGAGACGCTCGCCGTCGTCGCGGCTGGCGTGACCGGTGCCGACCCCGTCGTCGTCAGCGCGCCGTCGCTGACGTAGTCCACGGCCACCACGCCGACGTTGTCGGTCGCCGTGGCGGTGAGCGTTGCCGTCGTTCCAGCGATGACGTTGGTCGATCCGCTGATCGGTACGAGCGTCGTCAGCACGGGGGCGACCACGTCGGCCACGGGCAGCGACCTGCCTGCCTGACCGATGTTGCCGGCCGCATCCGTCGCACTCGCCGACAGGAGGAGGGTGGCCGGGGCGTGGAGCGTGTCTGGCACGGCCACCGTGAAGGTCTGCGTCGTCGACGGTTCGCCGATCGCTCGCGTCTCGCATCCGGAGAGCGCGGGGCTGCATGTGAGCGTCATCGACGCCACGCCGCCCGGATCCGACGCCGTGACGACGACGGTCAGGATCTGCCCTGGCACCACCGGCGTCCCTGCCGCAGGTGCCGTGATCGACACCGCCGGGGCCACGCCGTCGCGTACCGTCAACGTCAGCGTGACGGGAGCGCTCGGCGTGCCTGCCGAGTCGATGGCGGCGGCCTGGATCGTGAAGGTGCCGCCCGGGGTGGCATCCGCGGGGACGTTCACCGTGAAGCGTCGCGTTGCGCTTACAGGTGCACCGGCGATCGTCTGCGTGAAGCTCTGCGACACGGCGCCGACCGACGACAGCAGGATCTGCCCGAGACCCACATCGTCTGTCGCCTCGACGTCGAACGACACCGCGGCGCCCTGCGGCACGATCGTCAGCCCCGAAACGTTGACGAGCGTCACGGCGGGCGGCTCGTTGGCGAGGACGGGCACGTCCAGCGCGAAGGCGGACGAACGGTTGCCCACGTGGTCCACCGCCGTTGCCGACACGGCGACGTTCGACACGCCCGCAGGCACGACCAGCGGCACGCTGAACGGCGCCGCGCTGGCGACGATGCCCACGCTGCCGGACACGACGTACTCGACGCGTGCGACGTCATCGCCGACGAGCGTCGGGACGAGCGTGATCGTCGCGCCGGCACGCGGCGTCCCCTGCGCCTCGATCAGGCTCAGGATGGGCGCCATCGTGTCCACGGTGAAGAACGGGAACGCCTGCGGCGTCCCCGCCAGCGGGTTGCCTGCCGTGTCCACCGCCCCGTGCACCGTCGTCACGAACGCCGCGTTCGGCGGCAGGTAGTCCACCGGCGACAGGGCGATCGCGGTGCCGCCGGCAACGAGTGCAGCCTGCGCGGGAACCACCGCACCGGCGGAGGTGCGCAGTACGACGTTCGCCGAGGCGACAGGTTCGGAGAAGGTGACGCGTACGACGGCGCTCGGCACCACTTCGCGTGCGTTCGCCGCCGGGAACACGGACGTGATGACCGGCGGAATCACGTCGGCGACGCGGAACGTGCTGATGAACGCGTCGACCATCGACAGGCCCTGCTCGTCGACAGGACCCGCGGGTGACCCGGAGACCGACAGCGTGTAGAGCGCGTTGCTCGTGAGCGGCTGCAACGGCGTGAAGGTGGCCGACAGGCCGTTGCTGGCGACGGCGACGGTACCCGGTACGGGCGTCGTGCCCGCGAGCAGCTTCACGTTCAGCGACGTGATGCTCGACGCGCGCATCGGCTCCGAGAACGTCAGCACGACAGGCGCGTTCGGCGTGACACCCGTGGCGCCATCGCCCGGCGAGATCGACACGATGGTCGGCCCCGTGTTGTCGAGCGTGATGTCGCCGAGGCTCAGGACCTGGCCGTCTGACGTCAGCGATCCCGACAGGCTGCGGACGCCGTTGGACACGACCTCGAACGCGCCGACGGTGAACGAGCCGAGCGGAATACCGGCAAACGAGAACGCGCCCGTGAGGTCGGTCGTGATCTGGAGGACGCCCGACTGGAGACCGCTCTGCGACTGGAACTCGAGCGTGACGATCGATCGGAACGCGGGCGTCGAGCCGTCGGGCAACAGGATGCGGCCGGTGATGGTGCCCGACGCGCCGAGCACGACGGTGACGTTCGACGACTGGCCTACGCCCGGCGTGGACCCTGTGACGACACCCGCGAGCGGGCCGGACTCGCCCTTCGCGAAGTAGTCGCCGAGTGGCACGCTCTGGAATGTCACCTGCCCCGTGCCGTCGGTGAAGCCGATGATCACCGACGACGTCGGTCCCACGGGTTCGCCGGCGAAGCCGCCACGCGCGCTCAGCGTGACGCGCGCACTCGCCACGGGGGTCGCGGCATCAGAGGCAAGCACGCGAACGGTGACGGGCGCCACGCCGCGCAGCGTGATCGTGGACTCGAGGGCCTGGTTGGCCTCGTCCACGACAACCGATGTCGCACCGCCGTTGTACTGGTCGGCCAGCGACACGGCCGAGATCGCGTACGTGCCGAGCGTCAGGTTCTCGAAGGTGAACTGGCCGTTGATATCCACGGCCCCCGAGCGCGACCACTGTCCACGGCCGATCGTGACCGTCGCGTTGGGCGCCGGCTGTCCCGTCTCGCTCAGCACCGTCACGCGAATCGATCCGAACGGTTCGAGCACAACGCTGCGATCGACAATCTCGCCTTCGTAGGTCAGCGTGCCCGCCGCCGAGCCGCGCGCGCCGCTCGCCGGGTCCGTCGACTCCAGCGTGAAAGCCCCCGCCGAGACGCCCTCGATCCGGAAGCTGCCGTCGTTGCGCGTCGTCACCTGGAGGCGCGTGGGCACGAAGCTCGAATTGCTGATGCTGACGTTGGCGCCGCCGATGCCCGTGACGCCGTCGGCGTTGAGCACGTAGCCGGTGACGGTGCCGCGCGGGAGCTGGACGATCGTGACGTCCGTGGCGTCGCTCTCGAAGGCGAGCTGCCCCTGTGCGCGTCCGCGACGACCGCTGACGGGATCCTGCGCCTCCACCGTGAAAACACCGACGGGAATCGCGTCGAGCACGAAACGACCGGTGAAGTCCGTCGTCGCGTAGGCCTGCACGCTGCCGGACCTCAGTGTCACCTGGGCGAACGGGACGGGCTGATTGTCGGCGGCAGTGAGGAATGATCCGGTTACGCGTCCAGAGGCGGTGATCGTGACGACGGCCGTGGTCTCTCCATCGCGCGTGATGACGCCGCTCGCGCGGCCGCGCAGGCCCGTGAGCGCTTCTTCGACCTCGACGCTGAACGGTCCTTCCGTCAGGTTCACGAAGCGCCGCTCGCCCGCGACGTCCGTGACGCCATCGGCCTGGTCGGCCGGGAACGTGCCGCGACGCACCTGCACCGTGGCATTCGCGACGATGTCGCCGTTGGGCCGGCGTGTCTGCACGAGCAGGTTTCCGAGTCCGAGCAGTCGAATCTGCACGTCCACAGACCCACCAGCCGGCACCATGGCCTCGGCGAGTCCGCGCAGCCCCGATGGCGTCGTCGCCGCGAACCGATACTTGCCGGCCGGGATCGGCAACTGACTGACGAAGCGTCCCTCGGCGTTGGTGGTCACCGTCAGGTCGCCGAAGCTGATCGCCACCTGCGTGCCCGCCGGTGCGGGAGTCACGCCATCGGGCATGAGCACGAAGCCCGACGCGGTGCCGTTGGTCTCCATCGCGCCGGGGAACTGGAGCACGACGCCCGTCGCGTCGGGATTGGCGGTGTTCAACTGGCCGCGATGCTGGACGATCACCGGGCTGAACTGGTGCGCGGCTTCGAGCGTGAAGTCGCCGCCACGCACGCCCGCCGTCTGGAACGTCAGCAGGTCGAAGCGCGGGATACGACCGAACGAGAACTCGCCCGTCGCCGCGTCGGAGTCGAGCCGCGTGATCTCTCCGAAGAGCGGCCCGCCGTTGGTGCCCACCTTCAGCGCGCTGATGCGCACCTTCGCGCCCGTCGGGTTGCCCGCGGCATCGAGCGTGCGGCCCGAGACGTTGCCTTGCGGCAGGAACCGGATATCGGACACCTGCGCGACGTTGTCCTGGAAGAGGCGCACCTTCGTCCACCCGAAGCCGCCGCGGTCTTCGTCGGGGAGGCCGAGGATCGACTCGTCAACGCTCATGAAGTGCTGCACGGCGTTCTGGTAGGCCGCGACCACGGCGTTCGCATTGCCCGATGACGGCGCCTCTGGCGGTGCACCGGGGCCATCGCCAGACGTGAACGCGACGTTCGGGTCGTAGCCGTGATACTCGAGGAACGCGATGAGCGAGTCGACGCTCGGACCCGGCGCCTGGATCAGGTAGTCGCCCATCCGCTGATCGGGCAGCGTGTAGACGCCCTGATTGTTCGTGAAGACGAACTCGTAACCACCGAGACGCGGAATGCGGACGCTGACGCGCGCCATGGGATTGCCCTGCGCGTCGAGCACGCGACCGGTGATCGTGGCGCGGGCTTCGAGAGTGATCGCGGCCGTGACCGTCTGGCCCGGCAGGACGACGACCGTTGCCGCTCCGCGCTTGCGCGACACGGGATGACCGGCCTCGATGGTGCGCGAGCCCGCGGGCACGCCTTCGATCCGGAACGCACCATTGGCGTCGGTCTCGACGAGCGCCACGCCACCGGCCACCAGGGCGCCCGGCAGCGGATTGCCGCTCGCGTCGAACACGACGCCCTCGACAGCGCCCGTCGCCTCGAGCACGATGCTCACCGCCGTCGTCGTGAGCGAGACGAGGCTGGCCTTCGTCGTGCCGATCTGTCCGGTGGCCAGGTCTGCCGCCACCACGTCGAAGACCGTGGCGGGGAGCAGCGTGCTGAAGGCGAACGAGCCTGTCTCGTCGGTCGTCGTGCGATCGACGGCGTTGATGGTCTGACGCTGGCGATCGTACTGGCCGACGAACACGGTGAAGCCGCTTGCCGGCGTCACGCCGTCGCTCAGGAAGACGCGGCCGACGAGCCGCCCGCCCGTCGACACATCGTCTGCCAGGACGATGTCGACGACGCGTTCGCCGCCGGCGGCGTCGAGCACGCTCGTCGTCTGGCCGCTCTGGTTCACGTTGTCGATCGCGCGCAGCGTGAAAACACCCACGGGGACGCCCGTGAACGTGAACGCGCCGAGCTCGTTGGCATTGGCGTTGAAGCCGCGGTTGTCCGCCATCGCGCCCGGCGAGAGCGACACGCGCGCGTGGGGCACCGGCGTGACGCCGTCGGCCGCGAGCACGCGGCCGCGCACGGTGCCCTGTCCCTGGAACGTCGGGTTCAGCAGCAGCGTCTCGCCGGCGCCGCGAAGACGAGCCGAGAGCGTCGCCACCGCCAGCGTCTGCGGATGCTGCGCGGCGAGCTCGATGGTCCCGCCGGTGCGCGGCACGAAGTCGAAGGCGAAGCTGCCCTGCGCATCGACCTGGATGGTCGCGATCGTGAACGCGAACCTGTCGTAGCGCATGCTGAGCGAGAGGACGCTATTGGGCACGCCGGAGCCGCTGGCCTCGCGGACCTGCCCCGCGAGTTGCCCGCCGTCGCTCAACACGGTGCGAATCTGCCGCGTCGCGCTCGGAAGCGTGCTGCCGCTCGTGTCGAGCACGTCGGACACCGTCAGCGACCGCGGAACGAGCCCCCCAATCGGGCGCTCGAGATAGAGATAGACGAGCCGTCCTCCGCCTTGCTGCGCGGCGCCGACAACACGGTTGGCGTCGATCTGATAGTTGGTCTTGAGCTCGCCGCTCTCCTTCGTCACCGGCTTGCTGAACAGCACGCCGACGAGCAGGCCGTACGTTGCCGGATCGCGATGGTCTCCGGGCGTCGCGTCGAATGAGCTCTGAAGCTGCACGACGTCCACGATGGCGAACGGTTCGGCGGCGGCCTGCGCGACGAGCGTCTGTATCTCGGCGAGCGGGTCGGCGAGTCCGAGGGTCGCGCCGGCCTCGGCCAGGAACGCACCGCCGGCTTCCGTCTCTCGCAGGAGCTGCTCGAAGCCTTCATCCGGTCCCAGCCAGTCGATCAGCAGGTCTCGGACAACGCGCGCCTGCGTGTCGCCGAACCGGATGCGCTGTCCCGCTTCGCCGAGCGCCCTGCCGCGATCGATCACCGTCTGCTTCTTCACGAACGCCACGTCGGGCGGCAGCGCTTCGGCGGGGGCCGTCGCGATCGACAGCGCCTGGCCGAGCACGCGCTGCGCGGCAGCGACGAGCGGCGCCGGCAGCGCGGTGGCGCTGTCTGGCAGCACGATGGCGTTGGGTGCGAGTGGCACGCCGCGTTCGTCGACGCCGGTGAAGAGGCGAATACCCCCGCCGGCCTCTCCTGTCACGGAACTGGCCGTCACCGATCCCGTACGCTGCGAGACGAGGCGGAAGCGCGCGGTGGCGGACTGGCCGGCTCCGATCGTCTCGAACGACACCGTCGGATCCGACACGAGCTGCGCGCCGGAGATGCCGAGCGGATCGAGGTTGATACTGACCAGGTTCGCCACCGTCCGCGACGTGTTGGTGACGGTGGCGTAGACGTCGTAGGGTTCGCCGCTGCGTACCGTGCGCGGATGCGCGAGCGTGACCGAGAACGTGGGATTGCGGACGAACACGGCGCCCGCGGCCTGGCCGACCAGCGACACAGGACCCGACGGCAGGCCGTCGAGCACGGCGTCGATGACGATGTCGAAGATGTGCCCGCCTTCCTTCAGGCCTTCGAGCAGGAACTCGCCTTCGCCGCTCTGCTGCGGCGCAATCGTCTCGATGTCGTCGGCCGTGCCGAACTGCCCGTCGGGTCCGGCCTGCATCACGCGGATGGTGGGCTGCACGCCCGTGCCGCCAATCCGCGCGAGGCGCAGCGGATCGTCACCAGGGTCCTCGTACGACGCACCCGGCACGCGGTCGAGGCCCGTCGGAAGCTGCACCGTGCCACGCACGTCGCGCAGCACGAGCGTCGTGCCGTTGGGCGCGACGTTGTTGACCAGCAGCATCACCGAGAAGAACTGGTTCAGGAACGCGACGTTGCCAGGGATGACGACGAGGCCCGTGATGGGCGGCACGCCGAAGCCGGGATCGTCGCCATCCTCGGGCACCTCGATGAACGGCAGCGGCGCGATCGAGAAGTTCAGGCCGGGGCGATCGATCTCGGGCGGCAGCGACGCGACCTGGAACGCGGGCTGCTGGTTGACGATGCGGAGCTGCTCGACGATCTCCTCGCGCGTGGCCTTCGTGTTGAGCAACTCGCGCGTCGGCAGCGCCACCGGCATCTTGATCGTGAACGGCGACCCGTCGATGTTGAACGCGACCTCGAAGTTGACGGCCTGGAAGTTGTTCTGGTCGATGACGATGCCCTTCTCGCGGATCTCGTCGAGCGAGAGCGGACGCGAGGTGACGCTGGTCACCATCACCTGATCGATCACGGCGATCGGGATCGTCGTCGCCGGACTGCCGTCCTGCGCCGTGGCGTCGAGCAGCGAGGCGCCGTCCTTCACGAGGCGGATGCCGTCGAGGAAGTAGTCGCCGGGCAGGGCGAAGGCTGGCAGCGGCAAGGGCTGGCCGGGACGCGCCGTGATGCGCGTCGGCGTGATCGCCGGTCCGCGCAGCGTCGCCTCGACGAGCGATCCCTGCGTGAGCGCCGCCACGGCGTCGGCCGTGGCCGTGCCGGCACCCGCGGGCAACTGGAGCGACGTGTTGATCTGCGTCGCGATGCCCTTGGGCACCGTCAGCTGCGGCGGATCGACCACCAGCCGCACGCCGACGATGTCGAACTGGAGCTGCGTGAGCGGCTGGCTGGCCTGCGCGCGCGCGGGGACCGCGGCGACGGCAGCCATCGCCATCGACCCCAGTGCCCCGAGCACTGCCCCACGCCAGGACGCTCTCGTCATCGCGCTCACTGCACGACGTGCACCAGCGGCACGTCGAGGTACTCGAAGTTCACGCTCGTCTCGAGCCGCAGCGACTGCCCGCTGCGGCCGGCCGGCAACTGGACGCTGACCTGTCGGCTCGCCTGCGCGCCGGGTGCGAGATCGCCGAGTGCAAGGGTCTGCTCCAGCAGCGTCGTGGCGCCGATGCGGATGCGGACCGTCAGCACCGCGCCCGCCGCGATGTGCGAGTCGGTGTTCTCGACGACGACGTCGTAGTCCACCTGCGAGCCGTCCGGCACGGGCTGCCCCTGCGCGAGTGCGGGCTGCACGAGCGACGGTGTGATCGTCAGCCGCGGGTTCACCACGTCGTTGGTCGTCGTCGCCACCACGCCAGGCATGCCGTTCAGGAGCACCTGCGCGAAGTTGGTCAGCGACGAGGTTCCTCCGACGCAGACCGTCGGACACGGCGTGATGGCCTCAGACAGGTGCGGCACCGTGAACTGCACCGGAATGACCTGGCTGGTCTCTGCCGCGAGCGGTCCGACCGTGAAGGGTGTCGTCGGGAAGACGATGTCGCCCGCGATCGCGGCGTAGTCCTCGACAACGATGGGTGCCGACTCCGCAGTCCCGATATTCGAGACCGTGACTGCGTAGTCCACCACGGAGCCGCGCACGAGTGTCGCGAGCACGCCGCCCGACGGCGTGACGACGTCCTTGGCGATGACCACGTCGGCGCCGATGATGTCGTGCCGCGTTTCGGCATCCTCCGTGTCGGGGATGTTCACGTGCGCGTTGTTCACGAGCTGCCGTCCCGCGTCGGACTTCGGGATCGGGATGTGGACTTCGACGCTCATCGACCCGCCCGCCGGCAACGTCGGGACCCCGCCGTGAGAGAAGAAGCGCGTGTCGATGCCCGTGGCGTCGGACCCGGCAAACGCCGCGTCGGTCAGGAAGACGCCGCGGGCCGGGAACTGGCCCTTGTTCTTCACCGTGACGCGGTACTTCGCCGTCGTGCCCGCGAGTATCTGGTCGGGCGCACCTGGCGCAGTAGACGTCTGCGCTGCGCTGATGAGTTTCTTGCTCACCTCGAGCTTTGGCTTGACCTCAACCGCGACGTCGTTGGTCTCGGGAGTCCCGCCACCACCGCCAGAGCCGCCGCCTCCGGAGCCGCCACTTCCGCCGCCGGCGTTCGAAGTCACCGTGTTGGACAGTTCACCCGCATCGAGTGGTGCCGTGATCTCGCTGGCGATCTGGCGGCCTTCGTACGGACCGACCTTCCCGAGTTCGTAGGTCTCCACCGAGAGAATCTGCGCCGCACCGAGCGAGCCGTCGGGCAGGTACGCCCTGAACGTGAGCGTGTCGGTGAGCCTGACGTTGGCCAGTTCCGTAGCCGTCGGGTTACCGAATGTGATCACGTACCGGAGCGTCTGGCCCGGCTCGACACTGGTCGGGTTGCCCTGAAGCGACTTGGTCGTGTACGGCTGCGTGTAGTCGCGTACCCTGACGCGGCCCGGCGCATCGATTTCGCCGAAGACGAGGAAGTCGCGCTGGTTCCGGATCGGCGTGTCGCCGATCCTGTTGCGGGCACGCACGAGTGCGGCGAACGCGTTCGAGTGGACGTCGAGGTCGACGAGCGAGGGATCGTCGATGGTGTAGTGGCTCAGCGCCGTCGGCCAGTGCAGTCCCAGGCGCAGCTTCCGCGCGGTGAGGCGGTAGTGGTCGTCGTCACTGTCGTCCTCGAAGCAGCCCTGCAACTCGAGCCTGAAGCCGGAGTCCGTGTCGATCGTGCGCGGCTCGTCGCACGCCGCGTTGAAGACGTCGAAGATCGGCAGGCCATCCGGCATGATCAGCTCGGCCAGCTCCTCGGTGGCCAGCGGCACGCTCTCGAGGTCCGTGTAGTCGCCGATGACCCGCTCCACGCGCTTCTGGACCTTGTCCTTCGCGATCTGGATGAAGCCGCTGTCTGCGAGGTCGAACGTGACGAAGGTGCGCACCGCCTTCTGCGCGAGCGACCCGCGGCGCAGCGTGGTGATGACGGGCTCGAGTCGCGCCGACTCGATCTGCGGGAGCACCCACGTCACCACGCTGTCTGACGCCTCGCCAAGACCGAGATCGAACGTCAGTGGGCCCACGTGCACGTTGTCCAGATCGACGGTGCCGATGATGTTGGTCACACCGGGCACGAGGCCCTTCACGCAGCCTTCGAGCGGGATGCTGCAGAAGTCGGCGATCGCGAAGTTGGCGATGTCGAAGTCGACGAGCGCTTCCGTGGCGGCCACCGAGACGACGAGGCCGGCGGCGGTCTTGAGCACCTTCTCCTGCGGCGTCTCTGGCGTGCCGAGCATGCCGCGGATCCTGGCGAGCAGCGCGACGAGATCGCTCACGGCGAGCTTGCCCTTGCCGAGGTACTCGAACTCCATGTCCACGAGACGCACGTAGCCGCGCGACGTCGTGTAGAGCGGATCGAGTTCGTCGGTCGTGAGAATCAGCGGCGCGTTGACGTCGACGTCGTCGATGTCCTCGCCCGTCCGCAACGCCTTCGCCTTGCGCTGCGCGGAGACGATGGCCTCGATGATGCCGCGCGACGACGTGGTGATGATCGATTCGGGTGTGAGCGAGATCGAGTCGAGCTTGAGGCCCGCGAAGATGAGCGTCGGGAACGTCGGCCGCGTCGAGTCGGGGTGCGTGGCCCAGACGAACTGCAGCCCCGGCTCCATCACCGTGACCAGGCCCGTGGCGCTGACGGCGATCTCCGCCCACGCAAACGGCACCTCGGGCAGGCTCACGCCCGCCTTCTCGAGCTTGTCCTTCGCGAAGTCGAGGATGCCGTCGAAGATCTCGTTCGACGGAATCGGGTTGTTGAGCCACTCGTAGCGCGTCTCCGGATCCGCCGAGACGTCGCGCGTCGATCCGTCGGACTCGTGCAGCGTGACTTTCAACTGCTTGCCCGTGGCGTGGGGCACCTCGACGAAGAAGAGCGCCGTCGGATCGAGTTCGAGCGTCGAGGGCGGGACTGTCGCCCCCGACTCGTTCAGCGTGACGACGATGTGGGTCTTCGAGAGCTCCACGTTGTCGGGCGAGGTGGCCATGGCCCGCACCTCGACCCTGTACCGGCGGTCTTCGGCAGGCGCGTGCCCCTCCCCGAAGAGGTCGAGGAACGGGATGGGCTGGACGCGGCTCGCCATGGCCTCCGGCGTCAGGCCCACGAGCCTCACGCCGCCGCTCACATCGACAGGTTCGGTCGGCGATGCCGCGTCCCCGAGGTCGTATACCTGGAACAGCAGCACCTGCACGCGTGCGTCGCGCCAGCCGACGAAGATCGCGTCGCTCCGCGTGATGTGATCGCCGAAGCGTGGCGTCTCGAAGTAGACGAAGGGCTGGATCGTCACGCCGCGCGGACGATTGAACTGGACGGGCTCCGTTGCGCCGGCGGGCGTGTAGTCGAGCCAGTGCGTGACGACGTCCTGCTGGCAGGTCGGCAGATTGCCGCCGGCGTTCTCGGTGCCGGTGCAGAGCGGGTTGGTGGCGAACCACGGGCGCTCCCCGTCGGCCGTGTGGGTCGGCAGGCCGGAGCGCAACGTGAGGTCGTTCGCGATCCGCTCATCGTCGACGATGGACACGCCGCCGCCGCCGCGGCGGAACGTGTAGGACTGCCCCACCGTCACGCTCTGGCCGTTCGGATCGAGACCAGTGGTCGACCCGGTCGTGACGTTGAAGCCCAGCGCCGTGAGCGGGATCAACGCCTGGGCCGGCGGCAGCGTCGTCCAGTCCGGTAAAGGGACGGTGACCTGTTGCGGACGCCCCACGCCCGTGTGCGTGCCCACCGCGAAACGCCCGTTCTGCGCGTACTCGACGTGCCACGGATAGAGCAGCGCCTCGTCGGGACTCTGCACGAGACGATCGAGCGACCCGCCAAGCGCGCCGCGCCGCGGCCACAGGTGGTTGTCGAGACGCAGCGCTGGCGTCACGGCGGCAACGGCCTGGAACATGCCGGCCGGCAGGCCCGCGAACGCGGCGTTGGGCGTGCCTCCCGGCGGGTTGGCGAAGCGCGCCTGGGTGCCGAGGTCCAGGACGGCGAAGTTGCCCGTCTGGAACAGGCTGACGATCGCGCGCCGGCCGTCGGGATGAATCGCGATCGACGAGGGCCGCTTGGCGAAGACCGTCGGGAACCGGTACTGCGTCACGAGACGGCCGCCATTACCGCTCGGCGGGTTCCAGCCGAAGACCACGTCGCTCGGGAAGCTCCACGCGTGACCGAGCACGCCCGTGGCGGGATCGACGGCGAACGCGCCCGTGAAGCCGGGCGCGCTCAGCAGCGTGAGTCCCGTGCGGGCCTGCTCGCGGAGGTCGGCGGCCAACTCGCCGTAGAGGATCTCGTTGGTGGTCGGCAACCCGTGCATGTTGGCCACGAGCGCGGTGAAGTTGTTGCCACCGGCCTGCCCGAAGGCGGCGCCGATCATCAGGTCGAGCAGGCTGCTCGTGTTGAAGTTGCTCGCGGGGATCGACTCGAAG
The DNA here is from genome assembly GCA_964422175.1 of uncultured Luteitalea sp. Taxonomy (GTDB): domain Bacteria; phylum Acidobacteriota; class Vicinamibacteria; order Vicinamibacterales; family Vicinamibacteraceae; genus Luteitalea. The sequence continues at coordinate 21,507 of CAYRAE010000002.1, forward strand.
TAGTTCAACCCGCCGTTGACCAGGTACACGAACGAGCCGCCGGGGCCGTCTGTCACGGCGATGTCGCTCGGTTCGTCGCCGCCCATGAACCCGCCGGCGTCGAGCATCGGCGTCGGGGGCGAGACCACCGTGAAGAAGGTGTCGAGCGCCGTCTGCAGCCCGTGCTGGCCGTCATCGCTGTCGCGATAGAGATCGATGTCGATGGCGAACGCGCCGCCCGGCTGGTGGCCGCCGCCACTGCCCGTGCTGAGCGCGGCGTACAGACGCCGGCCGTCGGGTGAGACGTCGAGAGCGGTGATGACCGCGCCCGGACGCCCCGCGACGCCCTGTGCGGCGACCGCCGCGACATCTGCCAGTCGAGCCGCGAGCGCGGTCGGGAACTCACTGGCGCGCGTCGTATACGGGTCGGGCAGATCGGCCATCGACCACACGACCTTGCGCTCGACGGTGTTGATGATCGTGATGCGCAGCCCCGTGGCGGCGTAGAGCAGCCGGCCGTCGCGCGAGAAGGCGAGGCCGGAACGGTTGGAGCCCGCGGGCACCGGCGGCGGGTTGGACGCTGTCGGTCCACCACCGAGCGATGCGCCGGAGAACGGGATGAAGGTGCGGACCTCGCGCGTGGCGGTGCCGATCTCGAGCACGCCATCGCCGAGCGTCGGGTTGGTGGACTTCACCACCACCCATGCCGACTCTCCACCAGGCGACACGGCCGTCGACGTCGGGTTCTGGAAGGTGTACGTCGCGGCGCCGCGCGTCAGGCGCAGCGGAATCACCTTGTGGTCGGCGGGGAGCCTGCGCTGTCCCGTCAATGGATCGATCTCGATGGCGACCACGCGCCCGACAGTCCCGTCGTCGTTGATGGCGTCGTGATCGGCGACGTAGACGGCCTGGCTCGCCGATGGCGGCAGCACGGCACGCACGGCGTTGAGCGCGTTGATGCGGCGCATCGGGCCCGAGCCCCACGTGGCCGAGATGTCGTCGCCCGAATCGACGATCAGGTTGACGAGTGCGTCGGCCGTCAGCGGCGCGGCGTCGGGGCGAATCGCCTGGAGCAGCGCGGCCAGCGCCGTGACCATCGGCGTCGCGAAGGACGTCCCCCTGGCGGCGTGGGGCGGCAGGTACCCCGTGGACGACTGCGTCGCCGTCGTGGCAACGAGCATGTCCTCGCCCGGCGCGGCCACCGTGACACCGACGCCGCAGTTCGACCCTGTGACAGGCGGCATGTCGTCCGGGCACGGAATGCCCACGGTGACCTGACCGCCAAACCGGGCGCGCTGATCCTTCCCTTCACCGGTGCCGTCCGCGTTGGCCACTCCTGTGGCCCCGACGGACATGACATGCGGCAGGTCGAGCGACACGACCGACGGCGTGTGAAGCGACGCGAGCACGCCCTTGTTGCCTGCCGATGTCGCCACCACCGTGCGACCGCCGAGCGCACCCAGCAGCGTGATCTGGTTGCTGCGGTCTGCGAGGAAGCTCGCACTGGGCGATCCGTAGTCGGCGCCGAAGCTCATGTTGACGGCGTCGAAATCGCCGGCTGCCGCAATGTGTGCGACGGCGGCGCTGATCACCGTCTCGTCGATCGTGCCGCCGAGCACGTGCTGGTAGACACGCACTGTCAGCGGCTGCTCTCCGGGCTGGAAGAGGCCGTTGAGCACGCCGTTCATGCCCGCGCCGTCGTTGACGGCAGCGATGATGCTCGTCACCTCCGTGCCGTGGCCGTCGGCGTCGTTGGGCGTCGCCGTCGCGTTGGTGAACGTCTTCGTGACGGGATCGGGTCGCCACAACTCGACGATCGACACGCCATCAGGACCGAGGAACTCGGAGACGAGCTTCGGGTCGAACCCCGAGTCGATGACGGCGACCTTCGCCGGCCTCAGGTTGGCCGCGTCGTCGAACGGCGGCGTGTTGCGAATCGCCGTGAGGGCCTCGAAGACCCGCGCGTGCGCGAGCGCCAACCCGCGCGACACCCATGTGCTCGCCCAGTTCCCTGCCGCGTCGCGCGAGTCCATCGGCTGTTCGAAGACGCGAATCGTGTTCGGGCCCGCGTCGCGGACGGCGCCGCTCACGGCGAGGGTCTGGCGCGCCGTCTCGAAGGCCGCGAGCGTCGGCGCCCCTGGCAGTTCCACAAGGTACTGGTTGGCCATCGGCACCTCGGCCACGATCGAGGCGCCGAGCGGCGCGATGATGGTCTCGAGCTGCGCGCGCGTCGCCACGGGATCGAGCGACACGAGGATCTTGGTGACGTCGAAGATCTGCCCGCTGATCGGGTCGAAGCGAACCGCGTCGGGATTGGTCGTGACGCCGAGCGTCGGTTCGGGCAGTGCGCCCGTGCGGCCCACGGTGAACGACGGCCATGCGGCGCGATGCGTTCCGGAGATCACCGTGAGGGGACCGTCGACGGCTGTACTCGGCACGCGCACGTCGATGGCCGTGGGCGAGACGGATTCGACGCGGCCGAGCGCGCCGCCGAAGAGCACCGTGGTCTGCGTGGCGCTGGTCGAGAAGCCGGTCCCCCCGATGCGCACGAGCGTGCCGGTGCCGCCACTCGCGGGCGAGACGGACGTCAGGGCGATCGGCGTCTGCTCGACGCGGTTGGTGAGCGTGTACTCGACGTCGGGGCCCGTCGACTCGATCGCGACAACGACGGGACCGTAGCCCACCGGCTGCCGCAGTCGCGCATCACGCGACACAGGGGTCTGACGGGCGATCTCCGTGCCGTCGGGCGAGAGGACCACTACGCGCACCGCGCCGGGATCTGTGGCTGGCGAGAGCGACAGGCGGACGACGAGCGTGCCCGACGCTGTCGGCGTCAGGCGGAAGGCGTCGCGCACGTCGCTGCCACCCACACGGCCCGACACCGGTGTCGCCAGCGCCACGGGAATCGCCGTGGCGGCCGTGTCGTTGGGCTCGGCGTCGCTCCCGCGCACCTGCACCGTCAGCGTCTCGCTGTCGGTGAGCGTGTTGCCCGATGCCGGGTTCACCACCGACCCCGTGACGATGAACGTGCCGGGTGTGCGCAGGTTGAAGAGCCGCGCGATGGCAACTCCACTGCGGTCTGTCGTGCCGGTGAACGTCCGGCCGTCGGGCAGGCCGAACGTCACGTCCAGCCCCTCGAGCGATCCGGTCCCTGTCACCTGCGCGCGCGCGTCGGCCTGCTGCGTGTCGGTGCCGGCGACCTCGATGAAGGGCTGCACGTCGAAGCCCGTCAGCACGGCGGGCGTCCTGAACTCGACGGCGACACGAATCGTGGCGCTGAACGTTCCCGCCGGCGCCGTGATCGTGGCCAGGCCTTCACCCACCGCACTGATGCGGCCGTCCGCATCGACGGTGGCCACCGCCGTGTCGCTGCTGACCCACTGCAGGCCGAGTCGAGCCGCGGACGACACGATGCGGCCATCGGACATGCGGCCGCTGATCTGCGCCACGACGCTCTCGCCCGGGCGCGTCAGGGTCGCGTATGGCGCGTCCGTCCGGAGATCGGTCAGCACGGCGGCCGCGTCGACGACCACCTGCACCTGCGCCGCGTGCCCGCCGTACGACACGACGATCGTGGCGCTGCCTCCCGCGGCGGCGGTGACCTCGCCGTCGAGCGAGACCTGCACCACGCGCGTGTCAGACGATGCGTACGTCGTGCCGAACGTGGACGCGGCGACATTCAGCGTGCGGCCGTCGAAGTACGTCGCCGCGACGCTGAGGCGTGCCGTCGGCTGCGCCGCGGTCAGCACCATCGTCGTCGGGCTGACGGCGAGCGAGCGGATGGGTGCGCTCGTCAGGACGACGCCGGGCGCGACAAACGTCACATCGACAGCCGTGACGGTGACGCCGCTGCTCGTGACCACGCGAATCGGGATGCGCGCACCGGCCGGCACGTCCGGCGACACGAGCAACTCGAACGCGTTGACGCCGCTCGTCAGCGCGCGCGTCGTGGTGCCGTCGCCGAGGACGAGGACCGGCGCGGCGCTGCCCGACGGGCCGGGCAGGTCGAGGAACAACTCCGTGTCAGGTGGTAACGCCGCCACCAGTCGCAGGGCAATCGCCTCGTCGGTGGTGAACGCCGTCCGGCTCGTGAGGATCGATTGCTCGTCGCCCTGGATGGAGCGAATCGGATCGCGCCGCAGCGTCTCGACACGGACGCGCGCCGGCGTGAGCTGGGCGATGGCCACGCCCGCCGCGCCGTCGGCGATGTAGCCGAGGCCTCGGCCGATCGCGAGCGCGCTTCGTCCTGCCGCGCCAGGCGTATCGACGAAGCCGAGAATGCGATCGTCCTGGCCATCGTGGTCGAGATCGATCGGCTGCACGCTCGGCTGCCCCGCCAGGTCGATGAGCGCAAGGCCACGCACGCCGGCGCCGACGTAGGCCAGACGTTCACTGGCATCCACAGACACGCCGCCGACAGGCGTGGACGCGGGCAGGCGAATGACGGAGATGAGCTCGGGCTGGCCGACGGCGTCAAGCCTGTAGACCTGCACGTTGCCAACCTTGTCGCCGCCGACGATGACGTCGAAGATCTCCGCGATCGGATCGATGTGACGGTCGCCGTTCATGTCGACGCCGAACGCCGGCAGCGTGGCCACGGCGTCGAGTCCGTCGGCCAACGCCTCTGACGTCACCGGCGCGAACGTCGTGCGGTCGATGATGTCGAGGCCGGCCGGCCCAGCGACGGCGATGCGGCCGCCGATGACCGCGGCCTGACGCACATCGCGACTGCCGCCGATCGGGAACCTCGCACCGATGCCGCGCGCCACGTTCACCGTGTCGAGCGGCACGGCAGCGCCGATCGCGACAGCTCGTGCGCCGGCGCCTCGAATCGACACGATCGCCGTACCTGTCTCGTCGATCGCAACGGCGTTGGGCACGCCCGAACCAGCGGGCACGCCGACCGGCGGCGTCTGCCCAGACGGCGCGGCGATCTGCGTGGCACCGAGCAGCGCGGGCGATGCCGGTACCGACAACGAGAAGCTCCGCAGCAGGCCTGGCGACGACGCATCGCCGCTCGCGATGACGGCGACAGGCGCCGGTGTCTGCTGGCCGGTGCGGTTGGTCAGAGGTGTGTCGACGAGCGCGACGCCGCGTGCGCCGCCGGACATCGGCATCGTGGCGCGCGTGGTGGGCGTACCGGGTCGCGCCACGTCGAGCACGGTGGCGCCTGTGGCTGTCGCCGCGACGGCGAGATTGCCCGCCGTGGCCACGTCGTGCGTCACGCCGGTTGGCGCGCCGCCAACGATGCGCGGCGCGAACGTGGTGAACACGCCTGTCGACGAAGAGGCCAGTCGGGCGCCTGATGCCGCCGTGACGCTCGTGCCGACGCCGAACCGGTAGGTGGTGCCGAACTTCCAGCGCCGCAACGGCACGAACGTCACGCTGCGGTCGTCGTCTGCCAGCACGACATGGCCATACACGCGCGCGCCTGCCGGGTCGGTGACGATGAACGCGCCTGGCGAGACGCTGCCGCGATCCAGTGGTTCGGAGAACGTGAACGTGATGGGCGCGTCGATCTCCACGATCGACTGCGCGTCGGGGCGCGCGGTGACGGTGAGCGTCCCTCCGGTCGGGGCCATCGGCTGTCCGACGTCGGTGGTGAGCTCCGCGCCCGGTGCCTGTCCGCTCGTCGTCCCGAGCAACGCCCCCGTCGCTGCGTCGAGGAAACGGAGCGTGAACGGCTGGCCGGCAGGCACGGGCAGCACGAACGCGCCGTTCGCGCCATCGGTTTCGTACACGAACGGTGACTCGTCGGCCGTGACGATCGATGCCGGTCCGTTGACACGCCCCGACACGAAGGCGAACGGTCCCTTGACGGCGAGGTACTCGCCGGTGCGCGACGCACCCGGCAGTTCGCGGCCGACCGTCAGCAGACGCGCCACGCTGTCGACGTCGACGAGGGCCAGGCGATCAGTGGCGGACAGCTTCGGCTCGCCCGCGATGTCGACGAGACGGCCGAGCACCACCGAGTGTCCGGTCGGCAGTGGACCAGGTGCGGCAGGCAGATCGAAGTCGACGCGCGCGGCTGGGGCGATCGCTGATGCGCCGACGACCTGCGAGGGTGTGGCCTGCGCGGGCGCCGTCACGAACAGCGTCGGGAACTCGGTCGCCGAGCCCGTCTCGCGCGCGGAGACATCGGGCGTGGCCGCCACGACGACGGTGGTGCCCGTGGCCGTGCGCCGCGCGCCGGACCGATCCGTTGCCGCGGCAGTGAATCGCACCGATGCGCTGACGAGGAAATCCGCCGGCACGGTGAGCTGGCCGCTCGCGATGAACGGCGCGCTGAACGTGGTGGCCGGCTGGAATCGGCCCTGGCTCTCGGTGAGCGTGAGCGACTCCAGCCGACGGAACGATGCGCCATCCACCGTCAGCGTGAAGCGATCCGACTGCGTGAAGCCGGATGGCAGACCCGGTGCGGCCGCATTGCCGGCCTCGCCGATCTCGAACACGCCCGCCGTCTCGAGCGCACGCTTCAGGATGCGGCCGTTCCGGCCGCCGGCACCGGCGATCGTGCCTCCGCTCTCCCCCACCGACGTCGGCCCGCCCGCGGCGCCGAACTGCGTGATCGCGATCGTCGTCTCGCGTCCACCGGCGTCGCGCAACGTCAGCGCGACTTCGTCGCCGATCGCGATGGGCAGACGCACGACGAACGAGCCGTCGGCCGACGCGAGCACCGTGGTCGTGTGCTGCGTCCGCAGGTTGGTGACCACGACCGCCGAACCCGGCTCCGCTGCGCCCGGCGCACCAGTGATGCGCGCCAACCCATCATCGTCGGGGAGATCGGCGGTGATGGTGCCCACCGCGAGCGGCGTGGCCTTCGACGGATCGAGCGTCGTGAACGTGAGGGGCGTGAAGGCGACGAGCGCGTTGCCAGCCGTGTCACGCAGCGCACTGGTGAGCGTGAGCGTGTACGGCATCAGTCCCGCGAGCGGCGATGCCGGCGTGATCGTGAGACGACGCTGGTTGGCCGAGAGTACTGCCTGCGTGGCGACGGGCACCCCGCTCGCGGCGAGGACGACCGAAGACGAGGTCACCGAGGCCGCGTCCATCGCCTTCGAGAAGTCGACGACGATGGACGCGTCGAGTGCGACATTGACGGCGCCTGTTGTCGGGATCGTCGACGTCACGGCTGGCGCGGCATGCGTAAGCGCCAGGTTCATCGTCACGACTTCGTTCAAGACCGCCAGCGTGCGCGTGGCAGCGGCCGCCGCGCCCGTCGGTTGGACAGCGGCGATCGTCGTCGGCACGCCGACTCTCCCAGCGACCGCATACACACCGGTCGGTCCCGTCAGCGTGACGAAGGGCGCCGTGTCTGCCGAGACGAGCGCGAGCGCCTGCGGCGTCGCACCTGTTCCCGTGACGAGACCCGTCAGGAACCCGTGCGGCTGCGCCGGACGCAGGAAGAGGAATTCACCGCCGCCGCGGACGCCGTCGAATGTGAGCGAGCCGACGGTGGTTCCGACAGCTATGCGCGTGGCCGAGACGACGCCGATGCCGACGAGTCGCAGGCGGCGTCCGCCAGTCGCATCGGTGATGACCTGGGCGACGAGCACCAGCGCCGCATCGTCGACGCCCGACGGCCTGACGATCGAGAGCGGCGCCGGCTGCGTGAACGCGAGACCCACGGCATCCACGAGCACCGCACCGAGCAGCGTGTAACCGGTAGGGAGCGGTACCGACAGGCTGTTGGCGTCGAGCGGCAGCAGGCCGATCGCGGCGTCGGCGGCGAGCGCGCCCGATGGCAGTGTCAACGCCGTTCCGGCGGCGTCCGTCACCGTCCCACCGCCGGCACCCACGATGCCGTTCGTGGCCCCGGCCTCGTCGGTGGTGATGTCGAGCCTGACGGTCCCGAGCGACAGTTGCTGGATGGTGAACTGAATCGACGGCGTGATCGGCAGACGCGCAGCGAGCCTGCCTGCCGTGGCGCCGGCTGGCAGTGGCCGCTGGTAGATCACCAGGTCCTGGATGAACCCCTGCGGCTGCACGCGCGACGTGTCGAGGAGGTCGAACTGCTCGGTGACGCGTGCCCGCAGGACCGCGCCGCTCGAGAGCGGCGATGCCGGCGTCAGCACCACCGTCCCCACCGCTCTTGCATCGTCTCCCGGCGGTGCGGAACGCGGCACGACAAGGCCGTCGGCCGTGGAACCGACTGGCACTGCGTCCCGCGCGACGCCCGCCAGCGATTCGCCTTCGACGGGCGTCGGCGGTGCGACGGGTTGCTCGTCGGCGATCACGAACGCGTACGCGCCAGTGACGTCGACATCGGCCGTGATGGCACGACCATCGGCGGTGACGGTGCCAGGCGAACGCACCACCCACGTGCGGGTCGTCGTGTCGTAGGCCACGAGCGTCACGCTGGTTCCGGGCGTCAGCGTGTCGACGTGCAGCAGGCGCAGCGACGCGGGCACGCCGAGCGACACGCCGGATGGTGCGATGTCCACCGTCGCAACGGGCGACCAGCCTGCGGGCAGCAGACCGGGCAGGCCCTGACCCGACAGCGGGGTGAGGCGCAGCAGGGCGTCTGACGGCAGTCCGCCGGGAGCAATCGAGAGCGATGCGCTGCCGTCGGTGCTCGTCGCCACCCCGCCAAAGACGGAGGTCAGCGGGTTGAGCCGGCCGTCGAGCGGCGTGAGGCGCGCATCGAGTGCGGTGATGACTGCGCCTGCCGGCACGTCCACCGGGCGATCGACAGAGGTGTAGCCGTCGCGCGCAACTCGCACCAGCGCCGGGCCTGACGGCGCGGCGACGACGAAGCGGCCGCGATCGTCGGCCGTGGCCACGGGAGTCGGGGCCGACGCGCCGGCTTCCCGCGAAAACACGACGACGTTCGGCAGCGGCAGGCCCCTGCGATCGTCGTAGGCTTCGCCGCGGATGAAGCCGTCACCAGGTTCGGTGTCGTTCACGGCGACGAGCACGCTGGCTGTAGCCGTATTGCCGCCGTTGGTAGCGGTGATGGTCGCCGTGCCGTTGGCCACGGCCGTGACAACGCCGCCCGCATCGACGGTGGCGACATCCGCGTTGCTCGACTGGTAAGTCGTTCCCGTCGTACTTGCCGTGAGGTTCTGCGTCGAGCCGTCCGAGTAGTGCCCCGTGACCGCGAGGGCGCCAGTGCCGACCTCTGTGAAGATGAGCGAGGCCGGCAGCACGCTGATCGCGTCGAGCGTGGCCGGCGGCGGCGCCATGTCGACGACGGAGAAGCCGACAGGCACGCGTCCGGTCTGACTGCTCGCTGTCACGACGAGCGTACGCGGACCGACTTCCGCAGTCGCGGCCACGTTGACCGTGAGACTCAGCTCGGTCGGCGACACGACCGTCACCTTGCTGACGGTGACGCCCGCGCCCGCAGTCACGGTGGTGCGGCCCCCCAACTGGGCGTTCGGGCTACCCCGCACGGGGACGATGACGCCGTCAGAGCCACGAACGACGGTGACGGGCTCGGGAATCGAGAGCGCGATCACCTCCAACATCCTGCCGCCGGCCACCGTGCCGGTGAGCGTGTTGCGCACCTGCACGGCGGCGGTCCCGGCCGCAAGTCCTTCGGGGACGACGACAGCCAGGCGTCGCGTATCCGTGGTCGCGTTGACGACGACGATGGAGGTGCCGGCAACGGTGACCTGTGGACCGGTGGCCGGCGTGAAGATGACGGCGTTGTCGGAGGCCGAGGGCGCGAAGCCCACGCCGGTGATCTGGATGGTCACGCCTCCTGTCGCACCGGCAGGCGCAATCGACGTCAGCCCACCCTGCGCACGAAGCGGGGCATGGCCGACGGCCATCGCACACACGGCGACCAGCACACCGAGGCACGCTCGGGTGTACGTGGTCAGCCGTCGAGGCATGGAGCAATGGGCCATGGCGTGCCGCGCGTGACCTACCGAGTCCTGCGCGCGTATCGCATGGCCAACAAACTGACAGTCAGCAGCGCCAGGCTCGTGGACTCGGGCACGCTGTGGCCACCGTCGTCACCGAACGACCACGTGAACTCGACAGGCTGACCGAGGACGAGCGTCTTCTCGCCCAGATCGACGAAGCGGACACCATCGAGAAAGGACAGGACAGCCTTCGCCTCGGCGGGGATGACCGGGAATCCGAAAAAGTAGCTGAGAGGAACCTGATCGATCGGCGAGGACTCGTCTACGTCGAAGAATGTGAACGGTTCGACTTCCGTCTCCGTGAGCCAGTCACCGTCGACGAGGATCGAGAACGAACCAGAGACGACAGGAGGTGGCGGGTCGTCCAGGAGAGTGCCGACGCCGTCGTGCCAGAGAAACTCCAGCGTGAACAGTGAATCGCAGTCAGGGCACGACGTGGGGTCCACGCCGTCTACGTCCAACGACCACGTCACCTGCGCGACGACAATGGTGTCCGCCTGCGCAGGCGAGACGAAGCCGAGGAACAGGACGAGGGTGGCGGCGAGCGCAAGTCGTGTGGGTCGCATGAAGGTCATAAGTGGTTCACTGCTCTTCAGGCAATCCGCGTTCCGCCCTTGCCTTCTGGCGTGTTGCAGAATCAGCTGTCCGCTCGACGTCTTTCGCACGCCGGCGCCAGCGACTCACCGTCGACGGGCTCACACCAAGCGTGCTGGCCAGCCCCCGGTCCGTGCCTGAGGGCGCTGTCGTGTCGGCCAGCTCACGCCACACGTCGGGTGCCACGGCAGGCTTGCGTCCCCGGCCCGGTCGATCGCGCAACAACCCCTCGAGGCCGTCCTCCTGATAGCGACGACGCCAGAGGCGCACGGTGACCGGCGACACGGCGAGCTGTCGGGCAACGCCTGACACCGACGCGCCTGACGCCAGACTCAGCACGATGCGCGCGCGAGCGATAGCACGGAGCGGCAGCGTGCGGCTGCGCGCCCATCGCTCCAGCCTCGTACGATCCCCGCGCGCGAGGACGAGCGGCGACACGGGTTCACCCACGACAGTCATTTCTGCAACGCCAGGTCCGGCGTGCGATGTGAGGGACATGTTGTCGGCCGGAGACGAGACTTCCGTCCGCCGCAGCGAGGACGTTGCGACGTTCCGGCGGCCGACTATGCGCGAATGCCGGTTCCTCGTGACGGGTTCCCGGAACCGCAACCTGATCTGTTCCATCTGCCCCTACGTGGCGCAGAAGGACGGTCGATCGGCTCAGTCGGTGGACGAGGGCACCGGACGGCCGTCGCGGCAGGCCTGGTCGGCGGCCAGTGTGTAGCGCTGAGTGCGGGCGAGGTAGTCGCCTATCGTGTCGCCGAAGGCGGTGGCGGCTTGCCGGAACAGGGCGCACGCGCGAGAGCGGTCACCGAGGGCGTCGAGCGCCTCGGCATCGATCGACAACGCGCTTGCGAACTCCTGACGCGCGCCCGGGTCGTTGGCGAGCGGCTGGAGCGTCGCTCGCGCGACCCCGGCGTACTGCCGGCTTCGCTCCAGATGCCCCAATCTCAATTCCACGGCGGCAAGACGCATCTGGACGTAGCCGACCTTGCGCCTGGCGAGCACGTCTTTCGGGTCGCTGTCGAGCATCTGCTGCCGAAGTCGCAGGCTGCGGTCGTAGATGTCGAGCGCCTCCTGGTGGTTGCCCTCGTGTTCGGCTTGAGAGGCGACGCTGGACAGCGAGATCGCCAGGTCGAACCATACCTGACGCTGGTCTGGCGTCTTGAGGTAGCGCCCCTCGTCGAGCGCCAGCGCGCGGCGATAGAGAGGTCCGGCTGCCGCGCGTCCTCCGGGCATCGTTTCGTGGGCGCCGCCGAGGTACTTGCAGACGAGCGCCACGTTGCGCTGCGCCCGTGCATCGTCAGGGCGCTCGGCCAGATCGTGCTCGTAGTGCGCCAGCGCGCGTTCCCAGTAGGGGATCGCCCCGGCTGGCGGCGACACGGCCGCCGCCAGTCCGAACAGCGCGCTCCCGAGCTGGGCTCGTGCCTGCTCGGTGTTCGTGTCGGCGTACAGCGCCTCGGCCTGCTCGACCGCTTCCCGCGCGAAGGTCACCGCCTCGGCGAGACGCTGGGTGCTTCTGTGAACCTGCGCGATGAGGACGTCCACCGCGATGAGACTCATCCGCGCCTCCGCCGTCGCGTCGGGCCTGCGCGCGAGCGGCAGCGCGAGATCGCGCGCCTTCGTGTACTGCGCGAGCGCTCCGTCGCGGTCGCCCAGATTCGACTGCTGCGGATTGCCGAGGATCGCGCCGATCTGACGATAGGCGGCCGACAATTCGAGCTGGAGCGATGGGTCACCGCTTGCTTCCGCATCGAGCTTCTCGAGATACGTGAGCGCCTCGCTGACGATTGTCTGGCGTACGGGCGTCGAGCCCGCGAGCGGCATCACCGCGTCGTGGATCTTGAAGATGAGCGTGTTGGCGAGCTGGCGCGTCTCGTTGAAACGCTGCTCGGCGCGCGCCTGCGCGCGTACGGCCTGCTGGCGCTGCCACACCGCCGCGCCGAGCGCCGTGACGATGGCGACCAGTGCTGCGGCGGCCACGCCGACCAGCGTCTTGTTGCGCGCCGCGGCACGCCGCAGCAGATACCGGATCGACGGCTCGCGCGCGACAACGGGATGTCCGGAGAGATAGCGCCCGAGGTCGTCGGCGAACTCGCCGGGCGAGCTGTACCGGCCCGCCGGATCCTTGCTCATCGCCTTGAGGACGATGGCGTCGAGGTCGCCCGTCAGGCGCGCACGTCTCGTCGAGGATGCGTCGGCAAGGCGTGCGCTGGGTCGACCGGGCTCGGTGTCGAGCACGATACGCATCACCTCGTCGAGCGTCAGGCCCGTCGTGTCGTAGGGACGCGTGCCGGTGATCACCTCCCACGTCAGGACGCCGAGAGCGTAGACGTCGCTGGCCGTGGTGGCCGGCAGTCCGCGCAACTGCTCGGGGCTCGCATAGTTTGGCGTGAGCGGCCCGACCAGCGCGCGCGTCATCGTCTCGTTGGCACTTGCGTCCGCATCGAACAGTTTGGCGACGCCGAAATCGAGCACCTTGGGCACGCCGTCCGGCGTGACGAGGATATTGGCGGGCTTGAGATCGCGGTGCACGATGCCGTGCTGGTGGGCAAGCTGCACGGCGTGCGCGACCTGGCCGATGAGCCGCAGGCGCGCGTCGAGCGAGAGGTCGTGATCGCGGCAGTGGTCCGTGATGGGCACGCCCGCGACGTGCTCCATGACCAGATACGCCTCGCCTGCCGGCGTGGCCCCGCCGTCGAGCAGCGTGACGATGTGCGGGTGATGGAGTGAGGCGAGGATCTGCCGCTCGGCACGGAAGCGACGCGCGGTGTCGCCGTTGCGGAGCGAGGTCCGCGTCAGCTTGATGGCCACGCGGTGATCGAAGAGTCCGTCCGCGCGCTCGGCCAGGTAGACGTCGCCCATGCCTCCCGCGCCGATCTTCTCGACGAGCCGATAGGCACCCACGGTGGTACCGACGCTGGTCGCCGGCTCGTCGTCGGCACTCGCGTGCTGGTCGTGCGCAGCGAGCAGCGCCTCGATCTCGCGCGCGAGATCGGGACGATCGGCGCACGCGGTCTCGATGGCTGCACGACGGGCAGCCACATCGAGATCCACGACTCGCTCGAAGAGCGACGCCAGGATGTCGAAGTCGCGCCGAGTGCCCGGCGGACCACCGTTGGATGATGAGCTCACGGAACTGCCGAGATGGTAGCCGATTGCCGGCCTGCGCGCGCTACGACGTCAGCTGGTGACAGAGCCAGGCGCGCGCGAACGTCCAGTGGCGCTTGACCGTGGCGGGGGCGATGCCGAGGACATCGCCGGTTTCGTCGATCGAGAGACCGCCGAAGTACCGCAACTCCACCACCCGCGCCTTGTCGGGCGCCACCTCCGCGAGCGCCGTCAGCGCATCGTCCAGCCGCTCGAAGTCCAGACGGAGATCGATCGGCAGGTTGAGGACGGTCTCGAGCGGAATCCGCTGACGGTCCGGCCCGCCGCGCTTGTCCGCGTTGCGCTGGCGCGCATGGTCCACCAGGACGCGTCGCATGGCCCGCGCGGCAGCGCCGTAGAAGTGACGCCGGCTGTCGAACGGCATCTCGCGAAGCGCCGTCAGCCGCAGGTAGGCCTCGTGAACGATCTCGGTGGGCTGGAGCGTGTGGTCGGCACGCTCGTGTCGCAGCAACCCGGCCGCAAGCTGCCGCAACTCGCCGTGCACCGTCGCAACCAGCTCCTTGAGCGCCTCGGCATCGCCGTGATTCCAGCGCTCGATGAGCAACGTGACGTCACTCACGGACGGGCGGCCTCCTGTGCATCTGCCAAGAACGACAGTCTAGCGCGACAGCACGACGCACGGGCGGCGGGCTCGGAGAGCCGGCCCTGCCTCTGTGGCGATAGGTCACGTGCCCGCGACACGACCGGACGGGCCCACTGCACGCAACGCCGTCACTCGTCCGTCCTCACGTCCGCGAAGCTCCCGGTGCGCAGCGGACCGTTCGGTTTGTACGTGTTGATGGCCGCTCGCGGCTCGGCGGCTCCTGCGCCGCCGACATTGCCGCCGCAAACAGGACCAACGTCACTGCCAAAGGCATCGCCGCGGCTGTTTGTGTCATGCGCGTCTCCCGGTCAGACTCGCGACGCCCAATAGCCCGGATGGCGGCGGTGATGAACGATCGCCAGCACTTGAACCATCCCATCCGCGTCACGGTAGATAACCGAGAACTTGAATCCCCGCAGCGAGACTCTACGAATGTTCGGGGGGGCGAACCACCTGAAATCGGTGAGGCGCCTCAACGATTCTGCCAATGGCCCGTAACGCCGCCTCGTGATGGCGCCGCCCGAGGCCAACTCGCTGTTCCTCGTAGTAGGCGACCTGCTTCTCGTGCTCCAGCGCCGCCTCTGGATGGAGCCGATAGCTCACCGCAGGCGTGCCCGAACGCGCCGCTCGAGTTCTTCGGGCGTGACGAACTGAACCTGGCCTTCGTCAATCTCGCGGGCACGGCGCTCGGCCACGTCCAGCCATAGCGTCTCGGCGTCCTGCTCCGGCAGGTTCTCCAGGCTGTCCAGCAGACGTTCGACGAGCCTGGCGCGCTCTTCGATGGGAAGTGCCAGGGCCTCTTCTTCGATGGTGCTGCCGTTCATTGTCGGAGTCTACACCCGCCGGTGGTGGGGTACACCAGGCGTCCAGACCGACACCCTGCATTCCGGGCATCGCGGCATTCCCGGCATTGTAGAGCTGGGTTATCCGGTTGCCCGTTGCCCGTTGCCCGTTGCCGGTGTGCCCCCTGTGCGCTCCCACCATCACCAGCGTTTCACTGAGCACACGGACACACGACACGGCGCGGTGCGCCGGGAGGGCCGATCCATGAAGGAGAAGTACGTCATCCTGCGTGAATCCTCGACGCGACGACGGGGACCCGGAGCCGGTGCGGCGTCCGCCGGCGCGGAGGGCGTCAAGGTCGAGGTCGACGAACTGGACCGGCGTTCGAGCCGGGCCGTGGCCACGAAGAAGGGTGTCAAGGCCGTCGCGCCCGTCATCCCGATGCGCCTCATCGCACCGGTGCCGCAGGCGGAAGACGACGTGCAGGCCGCCGCGACGACCGCGTGGGGCATTTCGGCCGTCAAGGCCGACGTCTCGCCCTTCGACGGCAGCGACGTGGTGGTCGCCGTCCTCGATACGGGCATCGCCGCCAATCATCCCGCGTTCGCCGGCGTGGACGTCCAGGAAGAGGACTTCACCGGCGAGGGCAACGGCGATACGCACGGCCACGGCACGCACTGCGCCGGCACGATCTTCGGGCAGGACGTGGACGGTACGCGCATCGGCATCGCGCGTAACGTGAAGAAGGCGCTCATCGGCAAGGTGCTCGGCGACCAGGGCGGCGGCGGCAGCGACGCCATCCTGAAGGCGATCAACTGGGCGGTCGAGGAAGGCGCCAACGTGATCTCGATGTCGCTCGGCATCGACTTCCCCGGCTTTGTCGACTACCTGATCAACGAACAGAACGTGCCCGCGGATCTCGCGACGACGATGGCGCTCGAGGGCTATCGGCAGAACGTGCTGCTGTTCGAGCGACTGGCGTCCGTCGTGCGCGCGCAGGAACCGTTCGGCCAGACCACCGTCATCGTGGCCGCCGCGGGGAACGAGAGCCGACGCAGCGAGAACGCCGACTTCGAGATCGCCTGCAGTCCGCCCGCCGTGTCGGAGGGCCTGATCTCGGTGGCCGCACTCGGACTCCAGGGCAGCACGTTCCGCGTGGCGCCGTTCAGCAACACGAACGTGCTCGTCTCGGGTCCCGGCGTGGGCGTGCTGTCGGCGCGGCACACGGGCGGGCTCGTCGCGATGAGCGGCACGAGCATGGCGACGCCGCACGTTGCCGCGCCGACAGCACGCCCACGCCGGGACCCGAGACGAGCACGTTCGTGTTG
>CAYRAE010000003.1:0-37351 GCA_964422175.1 uncultured Luteitalea sp.
AGGAATAGCCACCGCGCCACGCTGTAGTAGAGGGCGCACAGGTTGAAGAACACGACGAGTGTCACCCCGCCCATGAACCAGCCGTGCTGGCGGAACAGGGTGGCTTTGTACGGAGCGAGGAAGACCAGTTCTCCCGCCAACCAGGCGAGGAGAAGGAACAGCGTCACGGCAGCAAGGAAGGCGGCGTTCGCAATCATCGCGCTGCCTCCTCGAACGCCTGATCGACGCGGAAGTACGACACCTGCAGGCCGAGCGGATTGACGCGCACAAAGGCGTTCGGGACGCGCTCGCGGAGCGAGAAGTCGACGTGAGCGACGAACGTCTCACGGGCGCGCTCGTGCCGCGTGCCGGGCGCGTAAAAGACCTTCTGGAAGTTGATCGCGGCCTTGAACGGCGTCGCGGTTAGCTCGCTCAGGCTCACGTTCTGGACGACAATTTCGATCTCGTCGGCCGATGGGTTCGTGACGAACGTCTCGATGGCACGACTCTGGTCGTTTTGGGCGATCGTGGCGTCGGCGAGCGCCGGTTCCAAGAACAGCAGCGAGTCGGGATACTCCCGCTGGACGGTTGCCCTGACGCGGCCGAAGTGCTTCACGACGAACTGCGTCAGGAAGTAGCGCAGCTCGGGTGGCTGCGGCTGGTACCGGGACGCGTCGTAGGCGACGGCCTCGGCACGTCCAACCTCGTCGATCCGAACGACGAGCGGCTTGACGTCGGAGTACTTCGCGGCCGTGTAGACGTTCAGACCGATAAGCCCAAGGGCCACGAGCGACACGAGGACCAGCGCGATCTTCAGGTAGGTGTTGAGGACGAGTGCGGACCCGTACACCTCCACGAACTGCCGCTTCGCGTTCTCGAGCGTCTTCGGATTCAGATCGCCAACGGTGGCACTCACAACCCACCTCCGCGCCTATCCGCCGAACTGCTGTCGAACGAGTTGGTATCCCATCCACCCGAGCCCCGTCACAACGCCGAGAACAATGGCGATCAGGACACCCAGGATGAACAAGCGAGTGAATTCCGGGGAGGCTGCCTCGTCCTCCTCGTGAGTCCGTCCGGTTGGCCAACGTCTGGACATGCCCCCCTCCTACCGCCTCGAAAAGAGGCGCCCGACTCCAAGTCGACTTGGTAGGACGCTCTCGCCACTCGACCCGGAGAAGATCGACTGCGTCAACGACGGCACCTGCAGAATCCCGACGACGAAGGTCGCAACGACGGCGAACGCCTGGATCCCGTAGACGCCGTAGTCGGCCTGCGTGATCATCGGCGGCAGTGTTGTCACGTAGCGGAAGACGAACTGCTCGAAGATCATCAGCACGGCGATGGCGACGACGGGCACGAACGAGTACTGGATGAACGACCGCAGCCAGCCCCAGAACAGCCAGTCGAGCTTCGGCACGATGAAGAACGGCACGAAGATCGGGCCCAGGAGTCCACACACGGCCGTCGCGATCAATCCAAAGGCGACGACCGCCAGCGCCACGGCCTTGGCGAACGCGATGAGCAGCAGCACGGCCCAGTACATGAGATTGGCCAGAATCGACCATGGGTCGGGCTGCATGAAGTGCTCGGACAGCTCGTCGAAGTGCCGGTAGATGTTGTCGAAGGCACGCGCCTCCAATACGGACTGGAAGTAGCCGGCCTGGTCCGTGATCAGGTTCGAGAACGACACGCCAACGCCGGGCAGCGGGCTCTCGTAGAACGCAATCAGCGCGTAGCCGAACGAGATGAACAGCAGCAGCTTGGCAAACTCGAACATCTGTTCGCCAAGGCCGTCGTGGCCGAACATCATCCGGATGCCGTGCCACGCGATCAAGATGGTGGCGAACGCGATGAACAGGGTGTACCCGAAGCGCAGGAACACCGGCTCGTACGTCGTCAGCAGGCTCGTGATGGCCTGCTGAACGGTCGGAATCAGATTGAGCGACGGCTGCGTTGGCATGGCACGCTCCCGTCCGTCCTACGGCTGACGCCAGGTCCGCAAGGCATCGCCGCTCCCTGCGACGAACGCCTGATTCGCTACCGCGCGATCCCGCCACGCGACGAGCTGCATGTTCATGGCGGCGGCCTCGGTGTCGCGAGTCCGCTTGCTCTCCATGAGGAGCTGCTCGACGAGGCCGTCGAGCAGCTGGATGCGCGCCTGGCGCTGCCGCGCACCAATCAACCCGGCGCCGCTGATCTTGTCGAGGACGGCCGTCGTGCTCTGCTCCAACGAGCCGTTCGTGACGTCCCGCTGGAGGCTCTCGATGGCTGCCAGTTCCCTCCGACCGTTGTATCGCAACTGGCCGGTGTCGTGGGTGGCCGTGATGATGGCGGAGTCTGCCAGGTCCAGCGTCGCCAACTGGCTCAGGAGGGACCGTCGAGCGGCCCCGCCAAGGCGGCCGAGCCCGGCCGTCGCGTCTACCACGGGATGGCTGACCGCGAGGAACGCTCGGCCAGACGCGTCGCCGTAATTCAGGGCCGCGTGATAGTCGCGCGCGTACAGGAACGTGGGACCCTCGAAGTCGTGCGTACGCCAGCGCGGGACGTCGAAGAGACCGTATTTCCCGAGGTCCGCGAACATGCTCAGGCGCTGCGCCATGCGGCGCAACTCGCTGTGCTGCTGCGTCTGCACGCGAAGGAGGTACTCCTTCAGGACCGCCGTCACGCTGTTGCGGTACGTCGTGGCGGCGTCATAGACGACCCACTGGGCCCGGCTCGGTGCTGCTGTAGCGAGGACGATTCCGATAGCGAGGACGAAGCGTTTCATGGCTGCCTCCACGTGCGAAGTGCGTCGCCGGTGCCCGCGACCAGGGCTTCGTTCGCAGCCCGGCCATCGCGCCACGTCACGAGTTGCATGTTCATCGTCGCGGCCTCCGTGTCGCGGAGCCGCTTGCTGCGCGCCAGCATCTGTTCGAGTGCATGGGACAGGAGCTGGTTCGCGGCCATGTCCTGCCGTCGTCCGAGCAGTTCGGCAGCCGCGACCTTGTCGAGGATGGCCGTGGCCTCGTGGTAGCGCTCGAGCCCATTGAGGACGTCGCCTTCGAGATCCTGCACGGCGCGCTGAAGCTGGCCGTGGTAGCCGCGCATCAGGCCAATCTGATGGCCGCCCATCGTGGCCACCGAATCGGTGATCTCGATGGTGGCGTACTGCCGTTCGAGCATGCGCCGCGCGGCGGGCGTCAGGGTGGCGGGGAGCGACGTCGGGCGCAGCAGCGGCAGCGTCGTTTCCCAATACAAGGCCCCTGTGGCGTCTCCGCTGTTCAGGCCCTGGAGCCACGGACGGCCATAGAGCCAGCGACCGGCATCGTGGCGCGTCGCCACGATCGGCGGCGTCCGGTAGACCTCCATGCTGCCGAGCCCCTGGGCCATGCGGAGAATCGTGCGGTACTGCGCCATCAACTCTTCGTAGTGCCGCTGTGTGCGCTGGGCGATGAGGACGGCCTGCGCGAAGTTGGACGGGTCGAACACCGCCCACTGCGCGTCGGCCGGAGTGGCGACCAACGCCAGCACAAGACCAACACCAACCGCGCGTCGAACCATGACCTACCTCCGTTCCGGCAACGGGCCGATGGATACGGGCGACCACTCGGGAAGATCGAGATCGCTCGTGATGTAGACCTTCACGCGATGCCCCTCGCGAATCGTGATCGTGGGCAGCCGGTTCAGGAAGCGGTTCATGATCTGGGCGCTGGCCTGCGCCGTGGCGTCCGCCGCACTGCCGGCGATGATCACGGTGCGATCGCCGTCGCCGAGCCCAAGGCCCGCGCTGCCCAGGAGCTGCGCCAGTCCGCTGACCAGGCCGACGGCTCCGGCTGCACCGAACGTGGACCAGTAGTGCTGGTTCACGCGATCGCGCAGACCGGAATCACCGATCTGGTTCAGCCCCTTGAACTGGTCCAGCGGGCGCGTGCTGCCGTCCGGCATCAGAAGGCGATGGAAGGCAACCGCCAGGCGCGTCTCGCCGAACGACTGCACGGGCCGGGTCTCGCCGAGGATGCGCGCACCGGCGGGAATCAGGACGTGCTGTCCGCTGTACGAGTACACCGGGTTCGTCACGAGGCAGTTCACCGGCGCCGCTGTCGTGCCGTCCAGTCGGTTCGTGAGCGCAGCGTCGATCACGGTGCCTTCGAGCACGCGGTGCAGCGGTCCAACGGCGCTGATGGGGCCAGTGCCCGTGGGCTGCGCCGCCGCCGGTGCTGCGGTCTGCGCCACGGATGTCGCCTGAGCAAAGGGCGCCGGCGCACCGGGTGGAACCACGGCACCAGCGGTCCGTGCCGTGGCTCGAACAACGGCATCGGCGATGTCGTCGATGGAGGGTTCACCCGTTGGTAAGGGGTCGGTGACACTCGCCGCAGGGGCTCGCCCCGAACCGGAGTCTGGTCGCTGGCTGTCCGGGCGTCGGCTCAGCACGACGTTGCTGGCAAAGAGGCTTTGGTATTCGCGCCGCCGACGTTCCTCGACGAGCGGATCGACAGGCGCGGTCCCGCCAATGTCCGGCTCCATCTGGGGCTGTGCGCTCACGGCTGCGAGCGCCGCCTCGCGCGCCTCGCGTGCCGCCTGCTCGTCGAGCATTCGAAGCCGCTCCTGGTAGTCGCGCACGCGATCGACCGCCGGCGGCATGACCGTAGCGGTTGCCGAGCGCGTCGGCGTCGGCGCGTCAGGGCGTCCGGTCAGGAAGATGATGAACAGCATCCCGACCGCGATGGCCACCATGAGCCACGTCTGCACGCCGCGCGGCAGCACGCCACGCGGGACGGGTCGTCGGTCCACCACCGACGCGGTGCCGGGCGTTTCGATGGGGTCCGCCACGGCTACCGCTCCCATGGCTCGAACGCGAGCTTGGCGTTGCCCAACGCCAAGTACCCACGCTCCAACACCTTCGGCACGACGTACGTGCCGTTGTGGACCTGGAAGTTCACGACGGCGGGCTTGCCGTCCTTCAGCTCGTAGAGCGCGGGCAGTTCGGTGGCGTCGGACCTCACGTAGGTGAACTGCCCGTCGTGCCACATCGCGCGGACGAGGAACGGACGCTCGTATTTGAGCGTTCGGTACCCGAACTGCATCTCGGATGGAAAGACCTGCCGCGCCGCGGCGATCGTCTCGCGAGCGCGCGCGTCAGCGCGGGTCGTAGCTTCGCGTGCCTCGGTCAACTCCGCCTGCAACCGCTCGACTTCGGCCGCGCTGTAGTACTTCTGCCGCCCGGCCGGCGTGGCCGGATCGGCGTTGACGTAGACCTTGAGGTCCGGCTGCGGCCCGTTGCTCTTCTCGTTCAGGAGGAACGAGTAGATCGTGCCGCGCGCGGTCACGAGGTTCAGGTTCGTCTCGGCGCCCGCCTTGGCTGGCTTGATGTGCGCCACGTTCTGCACGGCGCTGATGACCCAGAAGTCGCGGTCACCGCAGATGACGTCGAGGATCTCCTCGCCGTCCGGCAACACGACCATCGTCGTGTAGCGCAGCCGCGTGTTGAGCGGGATGACGCTCCGGTCCGTTGCCGTCACCTCCCGAATGCCCGTGGTTTGCGCCACGAGCGGTGCGCCCAGGGACAACGCCGCGACGAGTGGTGCGGCGATCAGGAACGACACGCGATGAGCCATGTGAACACTCCATTTCAGGCCGATGCGGCCAACCGATCGATGCCTTCCGCCAGGCCGAACTCGCGAAGAGCGGCGGTCACGCGCTCGTTGTCGACGGGAGTGTTCGTGTAGATCCAGTAGCTCTTCGGATCGACACGGAGTGTGAAGACCTTCGCCAGGTTCGGTCGCTTGAGCAGGAGCTGCTGACGCGGGGCGACGCCCGCGAGCAAGTCGAGCTCCATCTCGTTCAACTGAAACAGCTCGGCATACTGCCGGCGATCCATGGACGGATTCGCCAGGAGGAGCCGTGTCGGGCAGTTCTCGACTACCGTGCGTAGCAGATCTGCGGACGCGAAGTCGTCGATGGCCTGCGTGGCGAGGAGCACCGCCGCGTTCCGCTTGCGCCACGTCTTGAGCGCCTCCTGCACGTACGCCCGAAGCGCGGGATGCTGAATCAGCCGCCAGGCTTCGTCCATCACGCAGACCTTCAAATGTCCGGCCTGCGCGGGATCGTGGACCCGGCGATTGACGCGATGCAGCACGTAGAACAGGAGTGGCTCGAGCAGCGACGGGAACTCGCGCATCGACTCGAAGTCGAAGACCTGCAACTGGTCCATCGGGAGCGTGTCGCGCGGGTTGTCGAACATCGTCCCGTACCGCCCGCCTTCGACCCACTTGTGGAGCCGAGCGCCGAGCGCACGAGGCAGGAGGTTCGCCAACGTGAAGAGCCGTCGCTGCGACGCCTCCAACACGAACAGGTTCTCGACGGCCTCGTAGGTCTCGCGATCCTCGGCGTCACTCAACCGATAGCCGTCATCGCCCTCCAGCAGCACACGGGTGAACGCGTGCAGGAAGTGCAGTTCTTCCGGCGTCGGCTCGGGAATGTCGAACGGGTTGATCGTCACGCCCTGCTGGCCGAGACCGAGTTCGAGGTAACGGCCATCGAGCAGCCCGGCCAGCTTGCGGTAGCTGTGGCCCAGGTCGAGGATGACGGTGAACGGGTCGTACTGCTGCAGGTGCGTGACGAGCACGTTGAGCAGGAAGCTCTTGCCGGATCCGGTCGCCCCGAGGACCAGTGTATGGCCCACGTCGTCCACGTGCAGGTTGAACCAATACGGCGAGTCGGCCGGTGTCTCGAAGGCGATCAACGCGGGCGCGCGCAGATGGCGGCTCGTCGCTTCACCCCGGTCCAGCGTGAAGAGGAAGCTCAGGTCGGCCAGGTTCGTTTCGAGGAGCGCCAGTCGGCGGAGGTTGCAGGCGCCGTTCCCCGGCACGATCGCAAGCCACGCGTTGAGCAGGTTGTACGTCTCCTCGAAGGCGCTGCCGTCGTGCGCGGCCATCACCTTCATCGCCTCGGCGGCGGTGCCCTGCAGCGTCCGCGTGTCCGGCCCAGCGAGCACGAGCGTCAGGGAGCCCAGGCCGAAGAAGTGGCCGTTCACTTCCATCTCGGTCAGCGCGTCGCCGAGCTGGCGGACGGTGGCGCTCGCCGAGTCATCGACCAGCATCTCTTCGGGGCGCGTGTCCGACGACACGTAGTTGATCAGGGACACGCGCTTGTTGAAGAAGTGCCGGCGGCGCGACTGGATGTCCCGGCGCACGCCGTCGGCAGGCAGCCGCTGCCACTCCAGGCACGCGATGAACTGGCCCGGCAGCGCCAGCAGATCCGCCAGCATGTGGGCGAACGTCTGCGCGGGCGGCTCCTTCATGGTCAGCAGTTTGACCGCGTGGCGACCGACCATCAGATGATCGCGATGGCACTCGATCGTCGAGTCGGCGACGAAGTAGTCGAGGTGCGTGTCGTAGGTGAGCGACGCAGCGGCGGCACGCGCCGGGTCGTAGTTCACCAGCCGTCGGAAGAAGGCAAATGCCTCGCGCTTCTGGAGTCGGACGAGCCGTGCGTCGGCGAGCTGCACCTCGAAGCCCTTG
Organism: uncultured Luteitalea sp.; assembly: GCA_964422175.1. GTDB lineage: Bacteria > Acidobacteriota > Vicinamibacteria > Vicinamibacterales > Vicinamibacteraceae > Luteitalea. The sequence continues at coordinate 7,482 of CAYRAE010000003.1, forward strand.
GCCTTGTGGTGGAGCGTGTCGATGGCACGATCAAGATCGGCCTCCACGACGGCGAACCGGCGCGCAGGCGACAGCCAGTCGCGAAACGCTTGCTTCGGCTCTCGCCACGCGCGCGCCATCGCCGCGCTGCGCGTCGAGGTGGACGGCTCGTACATCAGCACGAGGAAGTGATCCAGTGTGAAGAGCCCCTTCCGCCGGCCGTTCAGGAAGTCCGTTCGTCGCGCGATGGCTTCCTGCGCGACAGGGCGTGAGCACGGCACCGCGACGAAACGTTCGGCCTCCTGGCGCAGCACGTACTGGTAGACGCGGCACCGTTCGTCGAGCAGTCGGAGGGCGGCTTCCATCTGATGCACCATCAGCCGCCGCTGCTCGTGGGTGAGTCCTTCGGCGTCCTGGCCCTGCACGCGATACACGAGGCCGACGTGCCCGGATTTGGTGAGGAACGTCTCATCGTTCACGAACCCCCACAACGCAATCTGCGCGTTGATCGCGCCGGCCTCGGCGTAGTCGCGGAGGATCCGGTCCATGCGCATCACGACAGCACCTCCACGTCCTGACGCGCATGCTTCGCCGGGTCGAATCGACGCCGTGCGCGCGACGAGGACAGCAGGATCTGCAGCATGTCGGGGTCGTGCGCCGTGGCCCATGCCGCGAATCCGTAAAGGCTCGCGAACATGAGGAGCCCTGCGAGGAACGAGTAGAAGAGGTTGAACGTGGCTGCGCCCATCAGCAGCGCCAGGAAGAACAGCCGGCGCTCGACGCCCCACACGGTCAGCCGGCGATGGATCGCCTTGTAGACCGGTCGGTACGTCGGTCGATTCGAGGACGACGTGTTGGAAACCATGGCCGTGTCAAAAGAGCCACGTCAGGAACTGCGCGGCGAAAAGCGCGAGCCCGCCACCAAAGACGATGCCGCTGATCTGGCGCTTGGCGCCGCCCTCGCCGAACATGAACATCAGGCCACCGATCACGATGGCGACGAGGGCAAGGGAGCGCGCGAGCGGTCCCGTGAAGGTCTGTTCGAGGTTGCTGGCGGCCCGCTCCCACGGCGACTGGGCGAACGCGGACGCCGGGACGAGAAGCGCCGCGGCAATGAGGGCCACCGCGATACGGTTGACCTTCGATGCGGACGCTACCGCCCGCAAACGTAGGGGCTTCCGGCGTCCTCGCCTTGTGCTACGCTCGAATCTCGGTTCGTTGAATCGCCAAGGCCCACGTCGACGCTGAAGACTCTCGCGCATTCGCTCACCTCGGTTCAGGGACGCCCTTCCAGCAAGACCGTCCCGTAAAGAGATGAACGCAGCGAGCCACCGAAACCTTACAAGGGTCTCGAACGTTGACGTGTGAGGTCTATACTGCCGTCACTGGCCTCGAAGACGCGGCGCGTCCTCCCTCGCGCGCCGCACGGGACGTGTCATGGAGTACATGCGCACGCTCGGGTTGCTGGACAGCAACGGGAAACCGCTCGCGGAGCGCATCCAGCGAGCGCTGGCTGGACTGCTGCCCAAAGTTCGACGCCAGTTTCCGTCCCTGCGGGACGACATCGCCCTCGCCGAGGTCATCGAAGAAGCCGGCCGTCGCATCGCCACGCGTGAGGAACGCGGCGGCCCAATCGAGCAACTTCACGCGTACGCGTGGGTGACGCTCCGCAGCGTGGCGACATCCCACCTCCGCAAGCCATCGACCCGCTTGCTCGGTGAGACGGTCGGGTCGAAGGCCGGCGAGATCCACATCGGCGCGGTGCAGGCGTCCTACGGATCGCCCGAGCAGATCGAGCGCCACATCCTGATGCGGGAGGCGATGGAGACGCTCTCCGAGGACGAGCGTGCCCTGTGCATGTGGAAAGCGGCTGGATTCTCAGCCGAGGAGATCGCGAAGTTTCAGGGACGCTCCGTGGGCGCCGTCGATACACTGTTCTCGCGCGTCAAGCAGAAGATCCGGCAAGCCCTCGGCCACGCCCCCACCGAGGACAACAGTCGCGCCATGCCGAAGACGGTCAACGGCCAGGCGCACGATCCGACGCGTGCTCGCGAGGATCTGACTGAGACACCCGATGCCCAACACTCCTCAGTCCGCGAACAACGATGACCTCCAGTTCCAGCACGAGATCGATGAGGTCTTCAGCCGAGCGAACCCGAATCCCGAACGGGTCGGGTGCCCACCGCGTGAGACGCTAGCGGCCCTGGCCCGCCGCCAACAGCCCATCGGCGATCCCGGCTACGAGCACCTGGCCAAGTGCTCGCCCTGTTTCCGCGAGTTCAAAGCGCTTCAGGCAGAGTTCGCGACTGCGGGGCCCACGCAGACCGACGGCGGTCGCCGGTGGCGCATCGTTGCCGTCGCTGCCGGCATTGCCTTGACCATCGCCGCTGGCTGGTGGTTTACCAGGGGTGAGAGAACGCAGGCGCCGCAGGTCGCGTCCACAGCGCCAAGCGGAGAGCTGAGAGCGGAAATCGACCTGCGGCGCTTCGCGGTCTTGCGAAGCGAACAGGCTCAGACCGAAGTGGAACCGGTGTCCCTTCCGAGGTCCAACGTCGATCTCGCGTTGCTGCTGCCAGTGGGATCGGAGCCAGGAACCTACGACGTGCAGCTACTCGACGAGAATCTCCGCTCGCAGAGCGAGGCGAGGGGTTCCGCCGCCATCGAGAACTTTGTGACGACTCTTCGTGTCCGTCTTGATCTCCAGGCGGTCACGGCGGGTCGGCATCAGCTCGCCGTGCGTCGGCAGGGCGATAGCTGGCGGATGTTTCCTGCCATCGTGCGGTAGAGCCGCCCGGGGCTTCTACCCGGTCTGGGCCTCGTCTGCTTTCAGTTGCGCATCCCGCAGCTTTCTGACCGCCGTCGTCCAAGGATGTGCATCGTCGGCGGATGCGGTGGTGAAGGAGTTGTGCTCTTCGCTGAAATCATCCACTCTGGAGCGTGCTGCCCAGCCTCTGTGGGGGGAGACGACACGTCCCCGATAGCCCAACCGCATGAGGACGCGACGAAAGAAGAACAGCCGCCACTTGTCGAATAGGAGGCGGAACTCAGAGCTATCCTTCGTCGGAAGCTCTCCGCCGTGAATCACCGCGTTCCGAAGAAGGCGCACCGTGTGGCGTGCCACGTAGTGCTTTGGCACCTGCCAACCAAGGTCTTTGCGCGTTGCGCCGATGAGTTGTAGAAAGTCCAGACCCGCGACGCGTGATTCCGTCTGGCCGCCTTCAATGAGGGAATTCCGCATGAAGTACTCAAGGGCCATCATGAGCGACGCGAACTTCTGCTCGAGGTACGGCGAATCCTCCAGCGTACCGCAGTAGCTGGCGAGCCTGCGCCACGGTGTGTGGATCTGCTTCATCCTCCGGTACTCGACAAACGTCGCGGAGAAAAAATCGGGCAGCGCGAAGTCGTCCACGATCTCCGTCGCACGATATCGGGAGCCGACTGGCTGCGGCACCACTCGCCTCACAACCCGGCCGTTCGCGTCGACGAGGGACAACGCGGCAACGCTGACTGCAGTCCCTGCTGCGAAGGTGCACAGCTCAGAGACGTCGTATGCGAAGGCTGATACCGTCTCGTCGGATTCATCGGCGTCGATGTCGAACACGACATCAACAAGGGACGCGGACCGGAGAATGCCCGCGCGAACCATGGCCGAAAGGTGACCGTAGTCAGGACGATGACGAAAGGTAATCCGGCGGTCGCCGGTATCTAGGGCGAGGGGTGTTCCGATTCGGGTGAATCCACTACCGTCCATCTCAATCGCGTCGCCATACTCGTAGTCGAAGTGATTCAGAAGGGCGATGGCTCTCGTCGCAACGCCGCCATGTCGATACCAAATGGTCGCTGGCGCATTGACCGGAGAGACCAGGCTGCAGCCGTGCCCGGAGTCGTCCGTGACTGGTGTCCGCACGTACACGTGCGGAGCAACAAGACGGAAGTCTCCGTCGCTGGTCGTTCCCTCGATCAGCAGGTCACGCCCAAAGTCTTGCGAGGTCAGCTTCGCGTCTGGACGAAATGCGACAAGTGCTTGGCCGCTTGCCGGCAGCAGGAACTCCGCTGTACCAGACAGCGTCTCCCCTCCGAACTCCAAGGTGGCTGTGCCGACATGGGGAGCCAATCTGGCGTACCGGCGAATCGTTTCAAACGGATCGAAGGGGTCCAACGAGGCAGCCATGGCGATGACGCTGTAGTGAATCAGCATAAGGCAAACCGCGACTCGACGTCCTCGTTCATCTCAACGAGTGTCAACGCTCACGGGCTCCTCGGCTTTGGGCAAACGGAGAGTGCGCTCGCCTGGACGCCGCGTCAGAGGCTAAGGGCGATTGCTGTGGCCCGCGCCATCTGCGAATCGAGTCCGTCTTGCAGGGCGTCAGTATCGAGAGGCGCATCCACGCTCGGCATCACGCCGTGGCCCTCAAGGCTCGCTCCGAACCACGTGTAGTACGCGGCCACGGGAAGCGCCACTCGATATCCATGCTCGACCTTGAAGGCACTGGTAGCCACGAGACGTCCGGGCGTCTTCGTGCCAACCAGTGTCGCCAGCCGATACTCGGAAGCGAAGGCCGCGACCATCTCCGCAGCGCTGGCGGAGTGCTCGTTCACGAGGAGCACGACACGCCCGTGGTGGCGCGCTGCTCCAAGGTGCTCGGTGAATACGGCCACTGAGCGACCAGCACGCGCGAACTTGATCGCCAACGGAAGAACGCCCCACTTTGAAGAAGGAATGCGGTCGAAGGCTGGGAGCTGCTCCTTCGTCCGGCCGGCCTTCAGCGCATCGCGGCCAAGGCTGTAGCCGACGCCTCGTCGGTCTGCGCACAGCAGGCTCATGAGTCGAAGGCATCCGATGCCACCGCCGGTGTTGCCTCGAAGATCGATGACTAGTCGGTCGCAGTCGAGATCTGCGATTGCGCGCGCCATGGCCTTTGCGACGTCCATGCCGAGCACGCCCGGGAACATACTCACGCGCAGGAGGCCGATGCCACCATCGAGCTTCGATGCCGTCACGACCTGGTCAGGCACGACAACCGGTTGGCGCTTGTCCTTGGGGTGCGGGACAGCCAACGTCGGCGACGCGGTGGATCCGTCAGGACGCCTGAGTACCACCTCGTAGCGCTCGCCGAGTGTGAAGGGCGTGGCGGCAGGCGGCGTGAGTTCCTTCCCGCTGACGGACAGCAGAATGTCGCCTGGTCGAATACCCGCCGCAGCGGCGGCGCCTCCGGGATGCACGTCCTGGAACATCCACCGCTCGCCGTCAGGCGTCTGGGCCTTGGCGAATGTCGCGGCGATTGCGACTCGTCCCGCTGTGCGCGGAGCGGACTCGTGGAAGAACCCCGTGTGGCTGACGCCGAGGCCCTTGAGCATCGCGTTCATCGCAGCCTCGAACGCATCGGCGGAATCGGCGTTCACGACCGACCCTTCGTGCGTGGCACGCAGCAGGGCCGTATCCACGTCCGGTCCCATGAATTTCGTCTCGACGACGCGAAGCACCTTGTCGAGAACCGCTCGCCGCTCAGTGGCGGTCAGCGTTGGGATCACCATCACTGCACCTTGGACGCCGTCGTGTCGGCCGCACGGCTGACGGTTCCTCGCCCGTCGCCGTAAACGAGGACGCCGGCCCAGAAGCGTGGCACGGCGTCTGGACCGAACGATTTCAGCATCTGCAACTTGGCATCACGCAGCGCCTCGGCGACGTCGGCGCCGGCCGCAAGCCGCCGATAGAACTCGCGCATCAACGCCAGACTGAAGGTGTCCTCCGCAGCCCACAGGTTGGCGACCACCGAGCGGGCCCCGGACGCCAGGAACGGTCGCACGAGGCTCGCTGGTCCGTCCTGGCCATGGGCGCTGCCAGCGCCGGTGTCGCAAGCCGACAGCGTGACCAGCGTGGCGTTGAGCCGAAGCAGGAGAATCTCGCGGGCCTGAAGGACGCCGTCATCGCTCCCTCCCGGATGCAGCAACAACGCCGCGCGCGCCGGAAACTTCGCGCTCGGGACTCCGTGCACGGCGAAATGCAGCACGCCATAGTCAGGAAGGGGCTGGCGCTTGAGCGCGTCCTCAGTGGCTGCCTCTTCGAGGAGGACGGTGGACGTGCTTGCCCCGAGAATCGAGCCGACCGATCGGGCTTCGTCGCTCGCTGACGGCAGTGGCCGAAGCTGACGTGGGTCGAGGTCGTACACGTCTCGCGTCACGGCCTTGGCGCTCGCCACGACGGCTCCTCCAGTAGGAGAGGCGCTGACAGCCAAGGCGCGGCGCCCAGGCGTCGGGCGGTTCGCTCCACGCAGCACCGTCAAGACAGCGCCCGACGGCACGTACGAAACCACGTGCGACTCGATGAGAGGCACGCCGCTGGCCAGCGGCAACAACTCGAACGGCACGCCATGCAGCGCCCCGTCGGGTCCGACGAGCAGCCGCTGGTATGACTTCAACTCCGTGATCGGCGCCACGATCATGGCAGCCAGGTCGGCGGCAGCAGAGGTCACGACGGTGCCGGCCTGGATCGCCTTCGTCAGTTCGGCAACCCGTCCCTCGATCGCTTCTCGTGACGGCAGTGAACGCACGCGGGCGCTTCCGCGCGTCACGATGAGTGCGTACGAGGCGGGCGCCGTGAGCGCGTACTCGACGAAGACCTCGTCCGGGCGAAGAGCAGACTGAAGCGCTGCTATCCGTGGCGCGGCGCGTGTGCCTGATCGCGTGTTGCGATTAAAGAACGCGGTCGAGGCCGGAGCGAGCAGTTCCTCGGCGGCGAAGACTTGCTCGAGCAGGCGCTGGCGCGTGCCGCGGTCGGTCGTCTGCAACAGGCGTCGCTGCAGTTGCGAGATGCGGCGTTCGCCCTCCTGGAGTTCCCGAGAGCGTGGCTGAAGTGCCAGCGGACGGTTCACGAGGAGTTGCAGCAAGGCGCGTCCGCGAGCGTCCTCGATGGCCGAGTACATTCGTCCAGCGTCAGATCCTCGGGCGCCTTCCAAGCGAATCCGCGAGACGAAGACCTCGTCCATGCCGCTCACGAGCCGACTCTGGACCCAGGGACTGCTCGCCGACGTGAACAGACCGCTCAGCAGGTCGGCGGCTTCGTCGAGTAGCGTGGCAGCGTCGCCATACTGGCGCTGACTGGAACGAAGGTCCGCGGTTGCAGCCAGAAGGCGCGGCAGGAGAAGCGGCTCCTCGACAGCCCGCGCGGCAGTGATCCCGTCACGCAAGGTGCGTTCTGCATTCGTGGTCGCGCCTTGTATCCGCTGAATGCGTGCCGTGTCGAGCGCGATCTCGGCGATCAGCCGGTTGCCGCCAGCGGCCTTCGCCAGCGTCGTCGCCTCTTCAAGCAGTGCCAGTGCGCGAGCGGGCTGCTTGCGCTCGACCGCGATAGCGGCTCGCTGGGCGACCAGCTGCGCCTGGTAGCCGGCGGCCTGCGCCCGCGCCGCCGCCTCGGTCGCACGAGCGAGAACAGTGTTGGCCTCATCCAGGCGCCCCAAACGGATCAGCGCGTTGGATCGGCCGACGTGGGTCATCACGGGAAACTGGATCTCAGGGACCGCCGCCGCAGCCGTCAGCGCGCGGTCGTAGAAATCGAGCGCTTCTGCGGGCCGACCAAGTTCAACGTAGCCGTGGCCGAACAGCGTTAGCCAGCGAACCAGGGAGGAGATGTCGCCGTTCGACTGCGCCACTTTCACGGCCTGGGCGAGTCCGACGACGGCGCCACCGATGTCGCCCTGGAGGAAGGCCACGAGGCCAAGCTCGCCACGCGCCCGATTGGTCCACGCAGCGTCGCCGAGCTTCTCGGCGAGGGCTTGTGCGGCACGCCACGACTCGGCGGCCAACGTGGGATCGACGTCCTCGTCCGTCTCGCCCTTGACGACGAGGACGCGAAGATGGAGACGGTCATCCGCCTGCACGAGTGGATCGTCGAGGTATTCGCTCAAGCGCGCCGACGCTTCCAGTACCGACATGCGCGGCAGGCGACCCCGGAAGGCGCTGACTTCCGCGTAGAGGGCGTTCAGCAGATCGCCACGGGCGGCAAAGAGCTTCTGGGCTTCGAGGAACTTGGGTTCGGCTGCCGTCCACGCCCTGAGCCACGCGAGCCGATCGGCTTCTCGGAGGAGCTGGTCCGGGTTTGGAGCAGGCTGCGCCGTGTTGCCGACGAGGACAAAGAACGCCGCGGCCAGGAGCGCACCCATGGGACCTCCTCACAGACACGGGAGATGGGGTTCTCAACGTAGCACAGCGGGGCGGCGTCGGAGCAAGCTCAGGTGCCGACTGCGATCCGTGGCGGAATCCTTCCCAAGACTGCGCATCCAGGGGTCAGATCGTCGTTCCTTAGCGCGTCCAAACTCGGGGAACTGTGACCTAATCTGTCACGGCTTCCGATATTCTTTAATGTCGGGCTGGTGAGGACACGAAGCCCTCGCCGATTCCGACTCGCTCGTGCGGCCGATCGGCGGGCCTTGGCGCCTGGGGCCTGCGGCGATTGCCTGCGTGAACGCGACAATGAGCCGACTCGAAGACCTCCGACCCAACGCCGCCGTCAAGGGCATCCTCCCCGACGCGCTGGTCACCGTGGTGACCACGCAATGGTTCGGGTCGGAGGCGCTCGAACTGACGTACAAGACGGCGGCCGGGAAGGTCGCCAACGAGCTTCTGTACCGTCACGACGAGCCCCGGATCGAGGTGGTCGAGCAGGGTCGCCCCTGGAGCTTCGACGGAGACGGGGCGCTCTTCCGGCTGGTTTCAGAGGCGCACCGCATTCGGCTGGCGCACCTCTTCGATCCCCTGCTCGCCGTCCACACCTCGCTGGTCGACCCGCTGCCGCATCAGATCACGGCCGTCTACGAGTCGATGCTGCCGCGCCAGCCGCTGCGGTTCCTGCTGGCGGACGATCCTGGCGCCGGCAAGACGATCATGGCCGGCCTCTTGATCAAGGAGCTGATCGCACGCGGCGACCTGCAGCGATGCCTCGTTGTCTGCCCGGGCAGCCTCGCCGAGCAGTGGCAGGACGAGCTGTATCGCCGCTTCAACCTGCCGTTCGAGATTCTCACGAACGACAAGTTGGAGGCCGCGCGCACGGGCAACTGGTTCTTCGAGACAAATCTCGTCATCGCGCGCCTCGACAAGCTGTCGCGGAACGAAGACGTGCAGGCCAAGCTCGCCGCACCGGAGGTCCAGTGGGACCTGGTGGTCTGCGATGAGGCCCACAAGATGTCGGCCACGTTCTTCAGCGGCGAGATCAAGTACACGAAGCGCTACAAGCTTGGGCAACTGCTCTCGTCGATCACGCGCCACTTCCTGCTGATGACGGCAACGCCGCACAACGGGAAGGACGAGGACTTCCAGTTGTTCATGGCGCTGCTCGACGGGGACCGCTTCGAGGGCCGGTTCCGCGACGGCGTCCACGTGACCGACGTCTCCGACCTGATGCGGCGCATGGTTAAGGAGAGCCTGCTCAAGTTCGACGCGACGCCATTGTTTCCGGAGCGTTTGGCCCACACGATTCCCTATCAGCTCTCGGACGCTGAGGCCCGGCTCTACGCTGCCGTCACCGACTACGTGCGCGGCGAGTTCAACCGCGCCGAAGCTCTCCAGAACGACAAGCGTGCCGGCACGGTCGGTTTCGCGCTCACGATCCTGCAGCGCCGGTTGGCGTCGTCTCCGGAGGCGATCTACCAGTCCTTGCGCCGCCGCAGGGAACGGCTGGAGAAGCGTCTGCGCGAGGAGGAGCTGCTCCAGCGTGGCGCGTTGGCCAGTTTCGATGCGGCGGCGAGCCTGCCGGCGATGAGCGACGAGGACATCGAAGACATCGAGGACTCGCCCGACGACGAACAGGAGGCCGCCGTCGAGGAGGTCGTGGATCAGGCGACCGCCGCTCGGACGATCGTCGAGTTGCAGGCCGAGATTCTCACGCTCACTGGCCTCGAATCCCTGGCGCTGGCGGTGCGTCGTGGCGGTGAAGACCGCAAGTGGCGGGAGCTGGCGGGATTGCTCACGGAGATCTTCTCCGATGCGCACGCAACACAGCCCACTGAGTACGTCGCGGCCGGGCCTGTGCCCGAGGGCGTGACGACGTCGGCCGCGCAGAAGCTCGTGATCTTCACCGAGCAGCGCGACACGCTGAACTACCTCGAACAGCGGATCTCCACGCTCCTCGGTCGCAAGGAAGCGGTCGTCATCATTCACGGCGGCATGGGCCGCGAAGACCGCCTGAAGGCCCAAGAGGCGTTCAAGCATGACCCGCTCGTGCAAGTGCTCGTGGCGACCGATGCAGCCGGTGAGGGCATCAACCTCCAGCGCGCGCACCTGATGGTCAACTATGACCTGCCGTGGAATCCGAACCGTCTGGAACAGCGCTTCGGGCGCATCCACCGCATCGGGCAAACGGAGGTCTGCCATCTGTGGAACCTGATCGCGGATGGGACGCGAGAGGGCGAGGTCTACCGCACGCTCCTGGAGAAGCTGGACGAAGCGCGGAAGGCGCTCGGCGGTCAGGTCTTCGACGTGCTCGGCAAGCTGCAGTTCGAGGGGCGGCCGCTGCGCGAACTGCTCATCGAGGCGATCCGTTACGGCGAACAGCCGGAAGTGCGGGGGCGCCTGACGAAGGTTGTCGAGAACGCGTTCAACCGATCCCAGATTCAGGACCTGCTCGAGGAACGCGCCCTGGCGCACGACGCGATGGACGCGAGCCGCGTGCATCGCATCCGGGAGGACATGGAGCGCGCCGACGCGCGACGGCTGCAGCCCCACTACATCGAGTCGTTCTTCCTTGAAGCCTTTCAGCGCCTTGGCGGGGCCACGAAACAGCGAGAATCACGTCGCTACGAAATCACGAGCGTCCCGCCACCGATCAGGAACCGCGACCGGCTGATCGGTGTTGGCGAACCGATCATGCCGCGCTACGAACGCATTGCGTTCGAGAAGTCCTTGGTCGCCCCGCAGGGCCAGCCGTTGGCGGCGTACGTCTTCCCAGGACACCCGTTGCTCGACGCGACGATCGACCTGACGTTGGAGCGGCATCGAGACTTGCTGCGGCGCGGTGCCGTCCTTGTGGACGAGCGCGATCAAGGCACGTCGCCGCGCGTGCTGTTCTACCTGGAGCACTCCATTCAGGACGCCATTTCGACGCGCGCTGGCGATCGCAGGATCGTGTCGAAGCAGATGCTCTACGTCGAGCTCAACGCGGCCGGTGAATCTCGACATCTGCAGTACGCGCCGTACTTGGACTTTCGGCCGCTGGAGTCGTCAGAGCCCGACGTCGCGACGATTCTCGCCAGACCTGAGGCAGCGTGGATCACGCGGGAACTGGAGGCTACGGCCCAGGCCCATGCGATCGCGCACATCGTCCCGGCCCACATCGCGGAGGTGCGGGGCCGAACGGTAGAGCGCATCGACAAGACCGAAGCGGCCGTCAAGGATCGCCTCACCAAGGAGATCAACTACTGGGACCACCGCGCGGAAGAACTCCGCCTGCAGGAGCGCGCCGGCCGCGCGCCGGCACGACTGAACTCTGCCGAAGCGCGGAAGCGGGCAGACGCTCTGCAGGGTCGTCTGGAGAAGCGCATCGAAGAACTGCGCCTGGAGCGTCAGTTGTCTCCGCTGCCGCCCGTGGTGCTTGGCGGTCTGCTCGTCGTGCCGGCCGGGCTGCTGGCGGCCATCGCCGGGAAGCCGACGACGGCGCTTGTCCCGGACACGCAGGCCTCCGCGGCGCGCGCGAGGGCGGCCATCATGGAGGTCGAGCGCGCGCTGGGGTTTGAGCCGGCCGATCGTGAAACGGAGAAGTTGGGATACGACATCGAGAGCCGCGTACCCGGCACCGGGAAGCTGCGCTTCATCGAGGTCAAGGGCCGTGTAACGAGTGCCGACACGATCACCGTGACCCGCAACGAGATCCTGTACTCCCTGAACAAGCCCGACGACTTCATTCTGGGCATCGTCCTGTTCCACGACGATCAACGGCACAGCGTCCACTACGTGCGTCGTCCCTTCCAGCGTGAGCCGGACTTCGGCGTCACCAGTGTCAACTACGATTTCGCCGAATTGCTGGCGCGGGCGGAGGCCCCGCAATGACGGCAGCCGAGCACCAAGTCGATACGTGGCTTCATGGCAAGGAAGACGAGCACCTCGAATTCAAGGAAGCGAAACAGAACTTCCACTTCGAGAAGCTGGTGAAGTATTGCGCCGCGCTTGCCAATGAGGGAGGCGGTTCGATCATCCTGGGAGTGACCGATAAGGCGCCTCGGCGCGTGGTCGGCACGAATGCGTTCCAGGATCTCGAACGCACGAAGGCAGGGCTCGTCGACAAGCTTCGCCTCCGGATCGACGCGCACGAGATCCTGCACCGTGACGGCCGCATCCTCGTCTTCACGGCGCCGTCTCGGCCCATCGGCATGCCGATTCCCGTTGAGGGCGCGTACTGGATGCGCGCGGGCGAAGACCTCGTCCCGATGACGCCCGACATGCTCCAGCGGATCTTCGCCGAAGCCGGGCCGGATTTTTCCGCCCAGGTCTGCAACGGCGCCACGCTCGCCGATCTCGATCCCGACGCCATCGAGTTGCTCCGGCGTCTCTGGCAGCGGAAGGCTTCGGGGCAGGACCTGTCGAGCCGACCGCACGAGCGGTTGCTGGCGGACGTCGAACTGCTCGTGAACGGGCACGTCACCTATGCCGCCCTGATTCTGCTCGGCACCCGCGAAGCCTTGGGGCGATTCCTTGGCCAGGCCGAGATCGTGTTCGAGTACCGGTCCAGCGAGGCGCCAGGACCGGCGTCGGAGCGCCACGAGTTTCGGAGCGGGTTCTTGCCGGTCCTGGATGAGATCTGGCGGCTCGTCAGCCTGCGAAACGATCTGCAGCACTTCCAGCAGGGCCTTTTCGTGTGGGATGTGCCGACCTTCCAGGAGCGAGCCGTACGCGAAGCCGTCCTGAACGCCGTGAGCCACCGCGACTACCGCCATGGTGGCTCAGTCTTCGTGCGGCAGTATCCCCGGCGCATCGAGATCGTCAGCCCGGGCGGCTTCCCGCCAGGCATCAACGAATCGAACCTGCTCTGGGAACAGAACCCGCGCAATCGTCGCCTCGCCGAAGTCCTGAGTCGCTGCGGTCTGGTCGAGCGTGCGGGACAAGGTTTCGACTGGATCTATCGGGAGTGCATTCGTGGCGGCAAGCGCCTGCCCGACTTCTCGCGTACCAGCGAGCATTCGGTGTGGGTCACCCTCCACGGCGAGATTCAGGATCCGGAGTTCCTCCGTTTTCTCGAGGAACTCGGAAACGAACGGCTCGCCGCCTTTGATCTGGAAGATCTGCTGGTCGTCGACCTGATCCACCGCGAGCAGAAGATTCCGGCCGATCTGGCGGGGCGCGTCGCGGCACTCCTGGATCATGGCGTGGTTGAGCGCGTGGGTCAGGGACGCGGCACTCGCTACCTGCTGTCGCGCCGCTTCTACCGCTCAATCGGCCATCCTGGTACCTACACGCGCCGGAGAGGGCTCGACCGAGAGACGAACAAGTCTTTGCTGCTCAAGCACATCGATGAATCGGCGTCGACGGGGACCACGCTGGCGGAGTTGCAGGAGGTGCTGCCGGCCCTCAGTCGGGACCAGGTCCGGACCCTTCTGCGTGAACTCAGGCGCCAGGGGCGCGTGGAGCTGCGCGGGGCCACCAAAGCGGGGCGGTGGTTCTCAGGCCCAAAACCCAATTCGACCCAATCATGACCCAATCCATCTGCGGAAATGCCCGTGCTTCAATGGGTTGCACACCCGTGAGATTGAGGACAGTCTGCGGCAAGACGGCGGAGAGTCGGCCCAATTCGCGAAGGCCGCAGACTCCGACGGGACGCAGCTCATCAGTTTTCACGACCGGAGGGTGCGTATTGCGGCGGAGAATGCGGTCCAGACCCAATTCCACCCCAATTCGCTCCGGGTGGCCAGGGGACAAACCGTTGTCCTGCAGCGGGTTGCGCTGACAAGGATTGCGGCGGCGAATCCGGTGATTCCAGAGGAAAGACCTGAAACGTACGCAGACAGACATTCCGCATGACGCCCAGGAAGAAGCTCATCGAGGTCGCCCTCCCACTCGACGCCATCAACGCCGCGTCCGCACGGGAGAAGTCCATCCGTCACGGACATCCGAGCACGCTGCACCTCTGGTGGGCGCGTCGGCCGTTAGCGGCGGCACGAGCGGTAATTTTCGCGCAGATGGTGGACGACCCGTCCACGTACGTGGACGTGCTGCTGGCGGACTCCAAGCTCCGGCGGAAGGCGGAGAGCGTTCTCCGTGCCCGCCACAACGTTTGGGATGAGGCCGTCGCAACCGCTGAGAAAGCGGCTGGCGCCAAAATTCCTGCGCCGGCTCCAGGTCCAGAGCCGACCCTCGAAGAAGTGGCTGCGGAGATCGAACGTGAGCGCCTCTTCGCGATCATTCGGGATCTCGTGCTCTGGGAGAACACCACGAACGAAGAGGTCCTTGAACGAGCACGGGCCGAGATCTGGCAAAGCTGGCGGCGCACGTGCGCCGAGAACGCCGACCACCCGCGGGCGAAAGAGCTGTTCGACCGGCACAGGTTGCCGGCGTTCCACGATCCGTTCGCCGGCGGTGGCGCGTTGCCGCTGGAGGCGCAGCGGCTGGGGCTGGAGAGCTACGCGAGCGATCTGAACCCCGTGGCGGTCCTGATCAACAAGGCGATGATCGAGATTCCGCCGAAGTTCGCGGGTAGGCCACCTGTCAATCCTGAATCTCGCAAGGATCCATCTCTGCTCAGCGAGAAGTGGCGCGGGGCACAGGGGCTTGCCGAGGACATTCGCCACTATGGCAGGTGGATGCGTGAGGAAGCGGAGAGACGCATCGGCCAGCTATACCCGAAAGTCGAGATCACCAGAGAGATCCTGGAGGACCGGCCAGACCTCAAACCGTACGCTGGCCACACTCTCAGGGTCGTTGCTTGGCTGTGGGCCCGCACGGTCCCAAGTCCGAACCCCGCGTTCTCAGATGTCCATGTTCCGCTCGTGTCCACATTCATGCTCTCCACGAAGTCTGGGCGAGAGTCGTTCGTGGAGCCAGTCTTGGAGGATGGGAGCTACCGATTCGTCGTCAGATACGGTCCGCCGCAGGCCCGTCAGAGCGCTGAGCTCGGGACCACTGCCGGGAAACGTCGAGCGTTTCGCTGCCTGATGTCGGATGTCCCGATCACATACGACTACATCAGGACTGAAGGTCAGGCTGGTCGAATGGGCGCCCGTTTGATGGCGGTTGTCCTTGAGGCGCCGCGTGGCCGCGTCTATGTGGGGCCGCTGGCCCAGCACGCCGATGTCGCGGCGAATCTCAGTCCGGAGTGGAGCCCAGAAACAGACCTGCCGAACAACCCCAGAGACTTCAAGACACCCAACTACGGGCTCGGGATGTTCGCCGACCTGTTCACGCCGCGACAACTCGTCGCACTCAACACGTTCACACGCCTCGTGACTGAAGCCCGCGAGCGTATCGTGAGCGACGCATTGGCTGCTGGAATGCCGGACGACGGTGGCCCGCTGCGCGCTGGTGGTACCGGCGCTCGTGCCTATGCCGATGCCGTCCAGGTCTACTTGGCCCTCAGCATCGACAAAGCCACGGACTACTGGTCCACCATCAATACGTGGCACCAGAGCAAAGAACTGATCCGGAACGTGTTTAGTCGTCAGGCGATCCCCATGACGTGGGACTACGCGGAGACGAACCCGTTCTCTGAATCGGCAGGGAACGTGTCCAGTGGTATCGACTGGGCCTGCAAGGCGGTGCCGATGTTTCCCGCCGCACCAACTGGTGTCGCCCAGCAGATGGCCGCGCAGGACCAGACCTTGAGCACGGACAAGGTTGTGTCCACCGATCCACCGTACTACGACAACATCGGATACGCGGATCTTTCAGACTACTTCTACGTCTGGCTTAGGCGCTCGTTGCGGGATGTCCTCCCAGAACTGTTCTCCACTCTGAACGTTCCCAAGGCGGACGAGCTGGTAGCCACACCTTATCGCCACGGGAGCAAACGAGCGGCTGAAGAGTTCTTCCTCGAAGGGATGACGAGAGCGATGCGCCGGCTCTCGGAAGACTCCCATCCGTCGTTTCCCGTCACCATCTACTACGCCTTCAAGCAAGCCGAGACGGAAGGCGGTGACGGCACAGCCAGTACGGGTTGGGAGACCTTTCTTGATGCCGCGATAGAGGCGGGTTTCTCAGTGAGTGGCACATGGCCGATCCGGACGGAGCTGGACAACCGGATGCTCGGCTCAGGCACGAATGTCTTGGCGTCGAGCATCGTTTTGGTCTGCCGGAGACGTGACCGCGCGGCCCCGGCAGTGTCCCGTCGAGAGTTCGTGGGTGTTCTAAAGGCCGAACTGCCGGCTGCGCTGCGTCACCTTCAGGCAGGCAACGTTGCTCCTGTTGACCTAGCCCAAGCCGCAATCGGCCCGGGCATGGCCGTCTTCACCCGCTTCAAGAGCGTTGTTGACGCCGAAGGAAGAGCTCTCTCCGTTCGGCAGGCTCTTGCCTTGATCAATGAAACGCTTGATGAAGTGCTAGCGGAGCAGGAAGGGGACTTCGATGTCGACAGTCGCTGGGCTCTTGCATGGTTCGATCAATACGGGTTCGACGAAGGACCATACGGCATCGCCGAGACGCTGTCAAAGGCGAAGAATACGAGCGTAGAGGGCATGGTCGAAGCCGGCATCCTGACGTCACGCGCGGGCAAAGTGCGCCTTCTGACACCTGACGAACTACCGTCGGCTTGGGATCCGGAAGAGGATCGGCGCATCGACATCTGGGAGATGCTCCATCACCTGATTCGCGTGTTCGAGCATGCAGGTGAGGCGACTGCGGCACAGCTCCTGGCAAAGTACGGCTCGAAAGCCGACGTTGTAAGGGAACTCGCGTACCGACTCTACACGGCCTGCGAGCGCAGGAAGCGCGCCAAGGAAGCCGGCTCGTACAACGCGCTCGTTCAGAGCTGGCATGAGATTGCGCGGCTGGCGAAAGAAGGGCCGGCGCCAGTAGCGCCGCAGCAGGGCACCGGACTTTTCGACTAGGAGTAGCATGGCCATCAGCAATCACGAGCGCGTCGGGAAGGCACTCGATCTCGTCAAGGACGGCCTCATTCCCTTCGTCGAGCGCGAACTCAAGGCGCAAGATGCGCAAGGCTGGCTCGACATTGCGCGCCAGTCGGTGAGCGAGACCCAGGAGCGACTCTTCAAGGCCGGCGCCACGCCACAGTGGGACGCCGCGTCGCTGCTCGCTGTTCTGTGGAACCAGTGGAACGTCATCTTCAAGAAGACGCTTGGCCAGGCAGAGCGCACGCTCGTGAGCGAGCTACGCGACGTGCGGAACCGTTGGGCGCACCAGAACCCCTTTTCGAGTGACGACGCCTACCGCGCGCTCGACTCGTCTGGCCGATTGTTGGCTGCCGTCTCCGCCGCACCACAGGCCGACGAGCTCGAGAAGATGAAGATGGAACTGCTGCGCGTCCGGTTCGACGAGCAGATGCGCTCGGAGAAGCGGAAGAGCGCGGGCACGGCGATCGAGAGCCAGGCTACCGGCGGTCTCAAGCCGTGGCGTGAAGTCGCTACGCCGCACAAGGACGTGGCAACTGGTCGCTACCAGCAAGCGGAGTTCGCGGCTGATCTTTGGCAGGTTCACATCGGCGAGGGTTCGGACGAGTACAAGAAGCCTGCCGAGTTCTTTCGCCGGACGTTCCTCACGCAAAGCCTTCAGCAACTCCTCGTCGGCGCCGTTCAGCGCCTGTCCGGCCAGCAAGGTGATCCAGTCGTTCAGCTCCAGACGAACTTCGGTGGTGGCAAGACGCACTCGATGCTGGCGCTGTACCACCTCTTCTCGGGCGTCGCTCCCGGTGACTTGCTTGGCGTCGATGCGTTGCTCGGCAGCGCTAGTGTCGATCAGCTACCTACGGCGAAACGCGTCGTCCTCGTCGGCAACAAGATTTCGCCCGGAAATCCCGTCACGAAGCCGGATGGGACGGTGGTTCGGACACTTTGGGGCGAGCTCGCATGGCAGCTTGGCGGGAAGAAGGCGTTCGCGAAGATCCAGGCCGACGACGAGCGGGCGACCAGTCCCGGCGACAAGCTGCGCGAACTGTTCAACGAGTACGGCCCCTGTCTGGTGCTGATCGACGAGTGGGTCGCGTACGCTCGACAGCTCCATGACGCCAGCGACTTGCCGGCGGGCAGCTTCGAGACGCACTTCACGTTCGCCCAGGCTCTGACCGAGTCGGCGAAGCTGGCTGACCGCTGCCTCCTCGTGATCAGCTTGCCGGCGTCAGACACGAGCGGTTCGCCTCATGCGCAGGCGAACGACGTCGAGGTCGGCGGCGAGCGTGGTCGCGCTGCGCTCGACCGCCTGCGCAACGCGGTCGGCCGCGTCGAGGCGTCGTGGCGTCCGGCGAGCGCTGAGGAGGGCTTCGAGATCGTTCGCCGGCGCCTGTTCGAGCCGATCGTCGAGAAGGCGCAGTTCGTCGCGCGCGACACGGTGGCACGGGCGTTCTACGACCTGTACCGGACACAGCACCAGGAGTTCCCGCCGGAGGCTCGCGATCCGGAGTACGAGACGCGCATCAAGGCCGCGTATCCGATTCATCCGGAGGTCTTCGACCGGCTCTACACCGACTGGTCCACCCTCGTGAAGTTCCAGCGCACGCGCGGCGTACTGCGTCTGATGGCCGCGGTGATCCACAGCCTGTGGGAGAAGGGTGATCGCAACCCGCTGATCCTGCCGGCGAACATCCCGATCGACGATCCACGTGTCCAGTTCGAGCTGACCCGCTACCTGTCGGACAACTGGGTGCCGGTGATTGAGAAGGATGTGGACGGTCCTGCCGCGCTCCCGCTGCGGCTGGACGGCGAGGTGCCCAACCTCGGCAAGTTCGCGGCCTGCCGCCGCGTGGCCCGCACGATCTACCTCGGGTCCGCCCCGACCGCGACAGCCGCCAACCGCGGACTCGAGGATCGCCAGATCAAGCTTGGTTGCGTGATGCCCGGCGAGTCGCCCAGCATCTTCGGCGACGCGCTCAGGCGCCTGAGCGCCGCGGCCACGTACCTGTACCAGGATTCCTCACGCTACTGGTACTCGACGCAACCGACCGTCACGAAGATGGCAGACGATCGCGCCGAGCAACTCAAACGCGATCCCATTCCCGAGTCGGTCGTTCAGGAGATCGACAAGCGCCTGCGCCTCGACTTGCGGAAGGTCGGCGACTTCAGCCGCGTTCATCCGCTACCGCAGTCGGGTCAGGACGTGCCGGACGACACGGACGCTCGGCTCGTCGTGCTCACGATCGACCATCCGCACGCGAAGGAGATAGGCACTCCGGCCGAAGTGGCGGCCAAAGCCATCTTCGAGAGCCGGGGGACGGCGCCTCGCCTCTATCGGAACACGCTGACGTTCCTTGCTGCTGACAAGTCGAGGCTGCAGGACCTGCTCGACGCGGTCCGGCGCTTCCTCGCATGGGAATCGATCCTCGCCGAGCGAGAGAGCTTGAACCTCACGCTCCAGCAGGTCAAGCAAGCGGAGACGCAGCGTGACGCCGCAGACGGCGCGGTCACGGCCCGCATTCCCGAGACGTATCAGTGGCTCCTGGTCCCCATCCAGAACTCGCCGCAAGCGCAGGTCGAGTGGCAGGCCGTTCGTCTGTCGGGCCAGGACGCTCTCGCTGCTCGGGCAAGCAAGAAGCTCCGCAGCGACGAACTGCTGGTCACCGGCTTCGCGCCCACGCGGCTCCGAATGGAGTTGGACCGCATCCCCTTGTGGCGCGGCGACCACGTCGAAGTGCGGCAGCTCGTCGACGACTTCGCTCGATATCTGTACCTGCCGCGCCTGAGGGATTCGGAAGTCCTCCTCGGAGCGGTCCGCGACGGCCTCGGCCTGCTCGTGTGGACGAAGGACTCTTTCGCGTACGCAGACAGCTTCGACGAAGCAGCCGGTCGCTATCGGGGACTGCGCTGCGGCCGGTTGGTCAACGTCTCGAAGGACAACCTGACGGGCCTGCTGGTCCGGCCTGATCGCGCAATCAAGCAGCAGGAGGAGGATGTCGTACCTGTCCCCGGTGGCGACGGCGGCGTCACCCCAGGGGGCGGGGACACGGTCGTCACGGCGCCCGGACTGGGCGACACGGGGCCGACAGGCCCCACCGCGCCCGCCAGACCCAAGCGCTACTACGGCACCGTCGTCCTCGATTCAGCTCGCGTCGGTCGCGATGCCAGCCGCGTCGCCGACGAGGTGATCTCGCACCTGTCAGGCCTAGTCGGCGCGAAGGTCACGGTGACGTTGGAGATCGAAGCGCAGATGCCCGATGGAGCCTCGGAGCAGGTCGTGCGGACGGTGACCGAGAACGGGCGGACGCTCAAGTTCGTGAGCCAGGGATTTGAGCGGGACTGATGCTCCCGGGGATGCAGTCTGGCGAACCGGAGGCCAAAGCCGTGGATGCGACTTCGCCCAACGAAGGACGCAGTCAGCGTCCGCCGACAAGAGCCGAAGGGCCGTGGTCAGACCTGGCACTGCACACGATTGGCTGGAAGGCCTTTCAGGATCTGTGCTCCCAAGTCTGCGAGGAGATCTTGAAGCGGCCGGTCCAGATCTTCCGGGAAGCACAGGACGGTGGCCAGGACGCGGTCTTCTTCGTCGGCGGCAACGCTGGCCTGAGCAGGACGGGAACGGTTCAATGCAAGTACTCAAGCGACCCGAGATCGCGCCTCCGCTCAAGTGACCTGAACCGCGAGCTTGATGCCGTGCGCGCGCTCGTCGCAACGGGCCAGGCAGACACGTACGTCCTGATGACGAGCATGAGCGTGGATGCCCCAGTGGCCGCCACGATCAGGAAGCAGCTTCAGAACTTGGGCGTTCGGAAACCCCACGTCTTCGGCCGCCAGTATCTCGTCCGAACGATTCGTGGCAGCGCAAGACTTCGCGCGCTCGTGCCCCAGGTGTATGGCCTTGGAGACTTGACGGCCATTCTCGACGAACGGACCCGACAGCAGACACGCGCTCTTCTCGATCACTGGATTCCAAAGCTGAGACGGTATGTACCGACGGAGGCGCATCGCAAGGCCGTCCACGCGCTTGAGGAGCACGGCATCGTTCTCTTGCTCGGCAATCCAGCGTCTGGCAAGTCCGCAATCGGCGCGGTTCTGTCGACTCTGGCCGCGGACAACAACCCGGACCGCACAGTCTATGCACTCACCAGCCCGCGCGATTTCGAAGCAAGTTGGAATCCTAACGACCCAAGCCGCTTCTTCTGGATCGACGACGCGTTCGGATCGAACGTTGTCCGAGACGAGTTCGTGCAGGATTGGACCTCCGCGTTCACGAAGGTTCAAGCGGCGATCAGTCACGGCAACCGCTTTCTCCTCACCTCTCGGCGACACATCTATGCGGCAGCCCAGCTTCGACTTGGACAGCGCAACCTTCCGGCGTTCATTGACGGAGGCGCCGTCGTTGATGTCGGGCGGTTGTCGCACGACGAGAAGCGCCAGATCCTGTACAACCACATCGCGTTCGGCAATCAGACTCAAGCGTGGAAGACGTCCGTCAAGCCGCACCTGGAGGCCGTGGCCCTCGTTGACGATTTCCTCCCGGGCATCGCCGAACGCCTCGGGGATCCGGCGTTTACGAGGAATATCGCACCTACAGCTGATGCCTTGACTCGCTTCATGCGGGAACCCAAGACGCATCTAGTCGATACACTCAACGCCCTCGATGAGCCGCTTCGAGCGGCCTTGTTGTTGGTGTACGTGCATGAGGGGACGCTGAACGCCCTCTCTCCTGACCCTGACGCAATCCGGGCGGTGATCGACTGCACGTCTGTGCAACGCAACGCGATCCTTGAAGCGCTTCCGCAGTTGCGTGGTTCATTCCTGCGCAATGCGATGTCCGACGCGAACACGTGGAGATTCGCGCACCCAACCATCGCTGATGCTCTCACGGACATCCTCAAGGGACGTCCCCACATGGTTGCCGCGTTCGTGCATGGGGCGACCATCGACACTGTGCTGTCCACCTGCGTGTGTGAGGGTGCCGAGCACATCGCCGACGCCCTTCGCATTCCCCAGACAATGGCCGATGTCCTCGTCGCTCGCCTCGCGCGCACCCCCGATGAGGTTGTGCTCAACGAGAGGCTGCTGTCGTTCCTTGCAACGAGGACGACGGACGATGTGTTCGTGAAGGCGCTTGAGCGCGCTCCTGCCATTCTAGACCGGCGCGCATGGAGCCTGAGAAGTGCGATCGACCCGCTGCTGCGTGTCGCAGCGCGTGCTCACGGTCTGGGATGTCTGGACTCAGAGAGGCGTGACCGATTCGCTGAGCATCTCGAGAAGGCGGTCGTCGAAGATGGTGATCTGTCGTGTTTGGAAGTGCCTGACGTTCTCGCTTTGATCCCCCCAATCCGCCTCGTGGCCCTTGGCCTGAACATCCAGGCTGATCTGCTCCCGTCGGTGGAAAGCCGAATCGAGGAAGCGGCTGACGAATGCGAGCCCGATCGCTATTTCGAGGGCGCGTTCGACAAGTGGGCGGGCGGCATCGCGGCCTTAGAAGAACTCGAAGGACTGGATTCTGCGGTCACCGATCTTCTCGAAGACGCTCGCAAAGCCCTGGAGCGCGGTGAAGATGTTGTGCGCGAGAGGCTGGCAGCGGAGCGCGATAGGAGCGACGACAGAAGCAAGTGGAGGGATATGGCTCTGGCACCTTCACCGTCGCCGGAGCCATCCGCGACCGAGCAGATGCCTCGCTCGGTCTTCGATGATGTGGATCGGTCGGAGGGCGACTGAGGTTGGCGAATGTCGTCTCAACGTGAAGGAGCGAGATGGCCTTAGAGGAGCTCATCGTCGAGTGGAGCAAGGAGCGGCCGGCGTGGCAGCGCGAGGTTATGCGTCGAGTCGCCTCAGGAGAGGTTCTGACGGATGCCGACTATCAGACGCTGGTCACGGCAATCGTGACGCAGGCGGACGGTCCGGAATCGACCTTCACCCTTGAGCACCTCCCTCAAGCGGCGGAAGACGACGCGCCAGTACGGCTCGTGGAGGTCAGGCAACCCGACCACGTCAACGCGCTCGAATCGAACGATCCTCTGTCCTTCGGTTCGCAAGGCATCACCATCGTCTACGGGGACAATGGCAGTGGAAAGTCCGGCTATGCGCGGCTGCTCAAGCGCATTGCCAGAGCCCGGCATCAGGAGGAAGTCTTGACGGACGTCTTTCGGGATACCGCTCTGGCAAAGCCGTCGGCAGTGTTGGTGGTCAAGGTCGGCGACGACGAGAAGACGCTGACGTGGCCCGATGCGGGGGCGCCTGAGCTGCAGCGTATGCGGTTCTACGACGTGGACTGCGGGCAGGCGTATGTCTCGACGGAATCGGATTTTCCGTACAGACCGTCCGCTCTGTTCGTCATGGACGGCCTCATCGACGTGTGCGTTGAGATCCGAAGGCGGATCGACGTGCAGTTGGCAGAGAACGCGGCATCGGCCCGGCCGCTTCCGAACGTTCCTCAGGAAGTGGCGGCGACGGAGGCTGGGAAGCTGCTATCCAACTTGAGCGGAGCCACGAACGTGGCCGTACTTGATGCGGTGATTGCGAACAACTCGGGCGCATCGACGACACTGGAAGAGCTCAAGGGGCAGGAGGTGCGCCTTCGTGCGGCCGACACGACGCTTGAACGTCAGCATCTACAACGTCAGGCGCGGAAGCTCACGGATGTGCGCGAGCACATCGAGCGACTCAATACGGCCTTGGCTGCAGACGTATTCGAGGCCCTCGCCAGACAACGTAGCGAAGTAGATGCTCTGGAGGAGGCGTCTGCGACCCTCTCCAATCAGTTCGCTTCCGAACCTGTTTCAGGAGTCGGCACTGTCGGATGGCGCGCGCTGTGGGAGGCCGCTCGGAGGTTCTCCGAGGAAGCCGCGTATCCCAATCGTCCGTTTCCCGTCGTTGGCGAGGACTCTCACTGCGTCCTGTGCTTCCAATCGTTGGACGACCGCGCTCAGGAGCGGATGGGCCGATTCGAGGAGTTCGTCAAGGCGGACATTCAGGTCAGGCTCAAAGAGGCCCGCACGCGACTTGACCGTGAGGTGCAGGGCCTCAAGGGGATTGTCGCTGTCCCGAACGAAGTGGCGAACAACCTGAGCGACTTGGAGACGACGCACGGTCGTCTCATCGCCGATACCCTGGAACGGTTGGCTCTGTTCGACAGCGCCGTCACGACTCTTCACGAAGAATTGGCGCGCGGCCTGGTCCCGGCGCCCGTCAACGTCGAAAGCGGCGGCTGCGTGGCCTTGTTGGAGGAGGCGGCGCGCGTTGCGACCGTAGCGGCGACGGAACTGGCCGATCCCGATGGCGTCAAGAGACAGCGTGATGTCGTGGCGCGAAGGATTGCGGAACTGGAGCTAGTTGATCGGCTTGCTGCGTCACGTCAGGACGTGGCGGATGAAATCGCGCGCCTGACGGCGCGCCAGCGACTGGAGTCCGCGAAGAGCGCTGCCGCCACGACAGGCATCACGAAGAAGATCTCGGACCTTTCGGAGGAGAGCATCACCGACGTTGTTCGCGACACGTTCACGCGCGAGACCGAGAAGCTGAAGCTTGAGAGAGTGACCATCGCTCGTACCCGAGCCGAGAAGGGCGCTCTTCTGCACCAGCCGAAGCTCGTCGGTGCTCGTCAGCAAGTGACGCTGCCACGTGTGTTCAGCGAGGGCGAGCAGACCGCGCTTGGCCTTGCGGCGTTCTTCACGGAAGCTCAACTCGACGGTTCGGGTTCGACGCTCATTCTCGATGACCCCGTGACGTCACTCGACCACATCAGGCGCAGCCTGGTCGCCGCGAGGCTCTCAGCCTTCGCAGCGACTCGACAGGTCGTAGTGTTCACCCATGACGTGGCATTCGTTGCGGATCTGAAGAAGGCGGCCAGCGAGAAGACGGTGAACGTCACAGAGCGAGCGGTCATGCGCAGCCGGTCCGAGGACCGGAAGCCTGGAGCGTGCGGCACGGCACACCCATGGAAGGCGAAGGAGGTTCCCGCGCGACTGAACGAACTGCGCCAGGATGTCGCCCAGATCAAGCGCGATGCACCCGGGTGGTCCGAGGAGGTCTATGAGGACAAGGTCGGCAGATGGGCTGGCAAGCTGTCCGAAACGTGGGAGCGGATATTCAGCCAAGAGATCGTAGGGCCGATCATCGCGGACGGCGGCCTTGAAGTCAGGCCGATGATGGTGCGGATTCTGGCCAAGTTCACTGACGTAGACCACGCGGAGTTCGAAGGCAGCTACGGCCGCGTGTCCCAATGGGCAACACGGCACGACAAGAGTGCGCTGGTCAACTACGTCGCCCCAGACGTGTCTGACCTCGAGAAGGAAGTGACGCTGGTCGAAACGTGGTTCAAGCGCGTGAAGGCGTACAAAGCGTGACAACCGCCACGGCCTCCGCCGGTCCGCGCCGCAGCGTCCGCATGCGTCATCCTGCCCGTCCGACCCGTAGGAAGGGCGCTCGCCGCCAGTGTGGCGAGGCACTTCCAGCTGCTGATTGATCGGGAGCTGTTGCGGCCATTGCCGATGGCCTGATTACTCCGAGACTCTTCATGTCCTCCAGGATGGAGTCGTGTCCAGACAGAAGTTCGATGCCGTAACCCGAGAAGCGTTCTGGGACGCGTATGGCCGGAAGTGCGTCTACACCGGCGAAGTGCTCGATCTGCACACGATGCACATCGACCACGTCATCCCAGAATCCCTTCTCGACGACAGGCCGGAGTTGGACAGAGTGCTTGCCGACCTTGGCCTTCCTGCGGACTTCGATATTCAGGGATTTGGGAACCTTGCAGCGGCCAAGACCCAGCGGAATCTCCAAAAGGGTGACCTGCTCCTCTCGGCCGCGAATCTCCGCTTCTTCCTCGACGTCGCGAACGCGAGGAAGCGTCGCGTGGAGGAGAACATCGGCAAGATCAAGGGCCGACTCGCCAAAGGGCTGTCTCTTGTTCGCATCGAGCAGCTCGTCACGGCTGGCCATTTGACGAAAGACGATCTCCTGGCTCTGGCCTCGAAGTCTTCCGAAGAGTCCTTCCGCCTCCTGAAATCGATGCGGTTCCTCGACGAGAGCGAGGTCGCCTCGTTGGCATCGTCGGATGTCGCGCACCTGATGGAGCTACCGATCCAGCTCGGTGAGAATGTCGACATGGACGGCCTGCTTCTTGGCAACGATTCGGGAGAGGAGCGACACGTCAGATCCTGTGCCGAATATCAGAAGGCGCTGCGCGAAGGCTTCTATGCCCGGACCACGTTCGAGATGAAGATGTCGGTGTTCTTCGAGCACCAGTGCGGCACGTTGGCGGCGCTGGCGCGGGCGACGTTGGCGGCCAGGAGCTACATCGCGGATCCAAGAGTGGGCCTTGCAGATGTTCACCTTCTGCCATATAGCCTCTTTCCCGACGTGGCCGCGGGAAGTGAGGATGGTCGCGAGAACGACGACTCCTCGTATGCCGACAAGATTGAATCGGGCAGCCTCGTGATCAGGCGGGTGTCGAGCCATCTGTTGGTTGTGGAAGAGCCGGAAGGGATGGGCCAGCAGCTGATTGAAGTGGTGCGGGCGGACTTCGACGGCGACGGTCTCGAGGAAATGCTCGTACACGAGTACAGCTGGGCAACGCACGGGACGTTGGGTTTCGGCGGAGCGTTTCTCTTGGCGAGACGGACGCCAGATGGACCGCTTGAGCCGACAGCCCTGCCGGCCTCGCTGATACATCAAGAGCCCTGACGAGGAGTGCGACGATGGCGCGTCCTCAGCCCGGGAAGGATCCTCAGGCGGTCGCCGAACTCATTCAACGGGCCAAGGAAGCCCGCGCCCGGCTGCCAGAGATCGCACGCGCGATCGAGGACCTCGTCCGCACGGTTGATCCGATCGAACTCCTGTCGCAGCTCACGCTGCTGTTCCAGACGCATCCCGAATCCGAACAGCCAGACCGTGACGAAGCCGTCCGATGGCAGGTGCGCCTTGAATGGCTCACGTGGCTTGTCTTCGCGCGCGGTCTGACCTCGCCTCCGCAGCCTGAGGTCATCGACGGAAGGATTCTCGACCCACTCGACAAGCTCCTCGAAGAGTACGTCGTCGCCGCAACCATGACTCTCCCTGAGCCGGTCGAGGGCCTGACGGAAGACGAGAACGATGTACGGGCGCTCATCCAGTTGGAAGCCATCCATGTTCGGGGCGAAGCGTTCCAGTCTCAGATCGAGCGCATGGCGACCGAACTGTACCAGCCTCATGAACGCTGGTGTCTCGAGCATCTCGGTTTTCGAGTTCAGGACGCATTCGCCCTTGCTAGGGCCATATCGAGAGGCTTCGGCCAAAGGCTGCAAGCTCACCGCGAAGCAGAGGCAGGGATCCGCCGCAGGGTCGCCACCGATCCATCTCTGGCGCTCACCTTGGACCTTCCGACTCGCATCCAGGACTCCCTGGCGGTAGACGTGCCCACGGAAGAACGGGAGGACTTCGCCAAGACGATCGGAATGGTCTGGTTCTTCGCAAGGGCACCGCATGTCGTCGGCTTCTCTTCCGAGGACCTGCAGTCGCAAGTCGTCGGGCAGATCGAACGGGAGCGAGTCGAAGCCCTTCTCGACTTCGCGTCCGTGGCGGCAGGCGACGTTCGCGGCGAACCGGATCTCTTGGCGTTGCCACCGCTAGCCGCCACCCCACTCGTTCGACACGAGGGCCGCTTCTACCTGTTCATTCCCGGAGTGCTGTTTGAGGCGTTGTTCTACAGCATCCATGCCCGTCTCTTCGGCGACGAGGCGTATCGACCCACGTACGACGACGCCCGTGCGCGGTGGTTAGAGCGAACGGCACTCGACGCGTTCACACGCGTGCTGCCGAGCGCCGAGGCCGGTTGGAGCCTTTCGTACGGCCCGAAGAAGGGGCGGTTGGAGCTGGACGGCCTGATTCGGTACGACAATAAGCTGATTCTGCTGGAGTGCAAGTGGAAGACTCTCACCCTGTCAGCGCGAAGCGGCGACGTCGTTGCGGCGCTCAAGGACGTCGACAAAGCGATTCTTCAGCCGCTTGCGCAGGCCAAGCGAGCCCGCGACTATGTAGCCGGCCTCGATGCTGCTGAGTTTGTGGAGAAGGGCACGGGACGCCGGATTGTCGTCCGCCGCGCAGACGTTGCAGATGTCTTCCTGGTGACCTTGGTCGGCACTGGGGCGTGGTCGCTGATCGCAGCGAATCTGGTTCGGCTGGCGCCGTTGGGGCTTTTCGCCGACGGGGAGTACCCGTGGGCACTTTCGGTGAACGATCTGTCGGTCGTCGCCGACTGCGTGGAGCTTCCGTCTCAGCTCTTCGACTACCTCCGGAGACGCTATGAAGTTCAGCGCGAGCCGCGCTTCCGATTCCATGACGAGTGGGATCTCCTGGGCGTCTACCTGGCGGGCGCTCTCGACATTCGTGATCCGCGTTTCAAGGATGCCGACTTCGTGACCCTTGATGGTTTCGACAGCGACCTTCAGGACTACTACTACAGCCAGGGCAGCAACGTGGCCACACCCGAGAGGCCCCGACGACCGGTGCCCAAGAATCTGAAAGAGCTGCTCCTTGCAGTAGAGCGGGCACCGCATCCTCTGAAGACGGATGCGATCTGCGTCGTCCTGAGCTGGCCGAACTGGGGACTCGACGAGCTTGGCAAGGGCTTGAGGGAGGCGTGCAGAAAGACGGTATGGGACGGGAAGGCACACGCTGTTGCCGTGGGCCATCCCTGGAGACCTTCGGGAGTGTCGTTCTGTTGCGGCTTTCGGAACCGGCGAGCGATTCACGAAACGTTGTGGACCGCTTGCGAATCGCAGCGTCGACGAACCGGGGCGCAGGAGTGGGCCGGCTTTGGAATGGACCTCGACGCTCCATGGGAGCCCATCGTCTTCTACTACAAGCGCCCGGACGAAGCTCAGCCATGACGGGATGCGTAGGCCATGCCAGATATGGCATAATGCTTCGACATGCCTTCGACGCCGTTGAAGCCGGTCGTCTGGCTGGGCGATTCGCTTCGGGCGCTGAAGTCGTTCCCCGCGGCTGTCCAGGATGAGGTGGGCTACGCCCTCTTCCTTGCGCAACGCGGCGACAAGCATGTGTCAGCGAAGCCACTGAAGGGGCTGGGCCCTGGCGTCCTCGAGGTCGTGTCGGATCATCGCGGTGACACGTTCCGGGCTGTGTACACCGTACGCCTCGCCGATCGCGTGTTCGTGTTGCACGCCTTCCAGAAGAAGTCGAAGCGGGGCGTGGCGACGCCGCAGGCGGATATCGAGCTGATCAAGCGCCGTCTGAAGCAGGCCGTGGGGATCAGCGAAGGGAAGGAATGAAGGCGATGGCCAAGAAGAACTACGTCGTCGGCAGTGGCAACGTGTTCGAAGACCTCGGGTACTCCCGCCCGGCGGAGGCGCTCGCAAAGGCCGAACTGGCGCGGAAGATTGGTGCGCAGATCACGAAGCGCGGCCTGACCCAGGCCGCGGCGGCCGACGTGCTCCAGATCGACCAGCCGAAGGTCTCGGCCTTGGTCCGGGGGCGGCTCGCCGGGTTCTCGCTCGACCGGCTCGTCCGCTTCCTCGTGCTGCTCGGGAGCGACGTCGAGATCGTGGTGAAGCCACGTGCGCGCGCGGCTGGCCGGGCCCGGGTCCTGGTGGCCTGAGGGCACTTCGGCGGGTCAGTTCCACGTGCTCAATACGTGTCTCCACCTCGGTTTTCGAGCGGATCTCGCGGATCTTGAGGAAGTCGAAAGCCTATAAGTTCTTTGTTTTCAATAGCTCGCAGTGGTTCGAATCCCACCCTCTCCGCCAACCTTCGCTCACGCTTGCAAATAGACAGCGTGAGCTACGGTTGGCAAGCCTCGCGAAGGTTGATCGCGGGTGGCGCGCCGAAGCCTCGGCGAAGGCGGGCCCACCC
>CAYRAE010000004.1:0-5098 GCA_964422175.1 uncultured Luteitalea sp.
CGACGTTCCACATCCTGTCGGGATCCGGATTCTTCGTGCTGTACCCCAATCCGCGTGGCTCATCGGGCTATGGGCACGCCTTCACGTATGCGACGCGCGGCAAGTGGGGCGAGCTCGACAGCGAGGACTACCTGCGCGGTGTCGACACGGTCCTCGCGCGCTACCCGGACATCGACCCGAAGCGCCTCGGCGTGTCGGGTGGCAGCTACGGCGGCTTCATGAGCAACTGGCTCAGCGCGACGACGACGCGCTTCGCCGCCGTCGTGACGAGCCGCTCGATCACCAACTGGGAGAGCTGGTACGGAACGTCGGATGCGCAGCGCCTCACCGAGTACGAGTTCGGCGGCGCGCCCTGGGATGCGCGCGAGGTCTACCGGCGACTGTCGCCGATCTCCTACGTGGAGCGCGTGACGGCCCCGACGCTCATCATCAACGGCGAGAACGACTGGCGGACGCCGCCGGGCGATGGCGAGCAGTGGTTCATGGCGCTCAAGAAGCGCAACGTGCCCGTCGAGCTCGTGAACTACCCGCGCTCCACGCACGACCTCTCGCGCACGGGCGAACCGTGGCTGCTGGTGGATCGCCTGGAGCGCATCCGCAGCTGGTTCGTGCACTGGCTCGCCGAAGGTAGGGTCGACTCGCCGCAGTAGGTAGGGCCGGCTCTCCGAGCGCCGGCCCGCTCATCACCCCTACTCGCGTTCGACTTTGGTGACCTGATTCAGGAGGACGTGCAGCTTGACGCGGTCGCCCGGGTGCAGGCCCGCGTCGACGTCCTCCGCCCCTACACGCGCCACGTGCGCGACCTCGGCCTCATCGTCGGCCTTCACGTAGTGGACGTCGTAGGAGACCTGCCCGTGGATGCTGACGGGCTGCAGCTTCGTGAGTACGCCGATCTGGATGCCGCGAAGCATGCGTCTATTCTCACCTGCCCATGAGCAGCATGAGCAAGGCTTTCTGTGCGTGCAGGCGATTCTCGGCCTGATCGAAGATGATCGAGGCCGGCCCGTCCATCACCTCGTCGGTGGCCTCTTCGCCGCGATGCGCCGGCAGGCAGTGCATGAAGACGGCGTCGCCGGCGGCCTTCATGAGGGCCGCGTTCACCTGGAACGGCGCGAACACCTTGCGCCGGTGCTGCGCCTCGGCCTCCTGGCCCATCGACGTCCAGGCATCCGTGTACACGGCCGACGTCCCGGCAACGGCGGCCTTCGCGTCGCGGAAGATCTCGAGCGTGGCGCCATGGCGCGCGAGCCCGCGCAACTGCTCGTCGATCTCCGCCGGGAACTCATAGTCGCGAGGCGCGGCGAGGCGGACGTGCATGCCCAGCATCAGCGCGCCCTGTGCGAGCGACGTCGCGACGTTGTTGCCGTCGCCGACGAACGTGAGCGTGTGACCCTTCAGCTCGCCGAAGTGAGCGCGGAGCGTGAGCAGGTCGGCCAGTGCCTGACACGGGTGCTCCTCGTCGGTGAGCGCGTTGACCACGTGCAGCCGCGGCGCCGCCGTGGCGAACTCCACGAGGCGATCCTGCGCGAACGTGCGGATCACGACGCCGGACACCCAGCGTTCGAGGTTGCGCGCCACGTCGGCGATCGGTTCGCGCTCGCCCATCGCCACGTCCTGCGGCGGGGCGATCACGTCACCGCCGAGCTCGCGCACGGCGATCTCGAACGTACACCGCGTGCGCAGCGACGGCTTCTCGAACAGCAGCGCCACGTGCTGGCCCGCGAGCGCCGTCGCGCCGAAGCTCCGGATCCCGCGCGCGCGCTCCTGCTCGAGCAGCGCCGCCGCCTGCAGCACGTCTGCCAGTTCCGCCGGCGAGATGTCGGTGAGCGAGAGGAAGTGCTGCGTGCGCAGCGTCCGCGTCGCCACCGGCTTCCGTGTTCCGCGCGTCACCCGCGCAGTGCGTGAGGTTCGTACCATGACAGTGATCTTGATGGCTTACGGCTTACGGCTTACGGCTTACGGCTTACGGCTTACGGGAAAGGGCAAAGGGCAAAGGGCAAAGGGCAAAGGGCTCGCGGCTTAGGGGCCTCAGGCTTTGGACTTTGTTCTTTCTCGTAAGCCCTAAGCCGTAAGCCCTAAGCCGTGATCCACACCCGCTAGGTTCGATATTCCGCGTTGATCGTCACGTACTCGCGGCTCAGGTCGCATGTCCACATCGTGGCTTCCTCGCCGCCGCCGGTCCCGAGGTCCACGCTCACGCTGATGTCCTTGTTCTGCAGGTACGCGGCAGCCTGCGGCGCGCGTTCGTCGAACGGACGCCCGCCCTCGAAGAGGACGACGTCACCGATGCGGACCGCGGCACCCTGGAGATCGAAGCCGACGCCCGCGCGTCCTGCCACGGCTACCAGACGGCCCCAGTTCGGATCGCCACCGTGGATGGCGGTCTTCACCAGCAGGGAGTTCGCGATGGCGCGCGCGGCCTGCTTCGCTTCGTCGTACGTGCGCGCCCCGGTGACGGTCACCGTCACGAGCTTGGTCGCCCCTTCGCCGCCGCGCACGATCTCCGTGGCGAGGAAGCGCGCGACTTCGTACAGCGCATCGGAGAGCAGCGGGGCCTCGGCTTCGCCGATCGTCACACCGCTGGCGCCGTTGGCGAGCAGCGCCACGCAGTCGTTGGTGGAGCACTCGCCGTCGACGGTGATGGCGTTGAACGTGTGGTCGGTCACCTCCGCCAGCACGCGTTGCAGCAATGGCGCGGGCACTGCCGCATCGCACGTCAGCACGCCGAGCATCGTCGCCATCCGGGGCTCGATCATCCCGGAACCCTTGGAGATGCCGCCGACGCGGAACGTGCCTTTCGGCGTGGTCACCTCCACCGCGCGTTCCTTCGGGAACGGGTCGGTGGTCATGATCGCGTGCGCCGCGCGCGCATGGCCGTCCGGTGAGAGATCGTCGGCCGCCGCGATGATGCCCTGCGTCACGGTGCGTGGATCGAGCTGCACGCCGATCACGCCCGTGGACATCACGAGCACCTCCTCGAGATCGCAGTCCACCGCCCGCGCCGTCTCGGCGGCCATCAGATGCGCGACCTGTCGGCCCTGATCGCCCGTGCAGGCGTTGGCGCAGCCCGAGTTGATCACCACGGCGCGCGCGTGCCCGCCCGACGCCCGCAGGTGCTCGCGCGAGACGACGATGGGCGGAGCGACGGCGAGGTTCGTGGTGAACACGGCAGCGGCCGTCGCCGGCGTGTCGGACACGACGAGCGCGAGGTCGAGCTTCTCCGGATTGGCCTTGATGCCGCAGTGCACGCCGGCGGCCCTGAAGCCGGCCGGCGCGGTGATGCCACCTTCAATGGTCGTGATCATCGATGCAGGACGAGGACGGAGGATTCCGCGGTGCGGGGTTGGGCCGCGCGACGGTTGGTGCGCACGGCGGACATGCTGCCGATCTGCGTGCCTCGCAGTGGCAGGGCGACGGCGTACTGCCCGCACGTCCGGAACTTCGGACACGCCACGCAGTCGGTCGCAATCTTCTCGGGCAGCCACGTGTGCGGCACGATCGTGAAGCCGAGGCGCACGAAGTGCGCCGCTTCGTGCGTGAACGCGCACAGCGTACCGAACTGCTCGCGACGCGCCGTGGCTCCGAGCGACTCGATCAACGCCGGGCCGAGCCGCTTGCCGCGGTGTGCCGCGTCGATCACGAGCGAGCGCACTTCGGCGACGGTGCCGCTGAGCGGCGCCAGTTCAGCGCAGCCGACGAGCGCCTCGCCGGCCACGATCACGAGGAAGCGTTCGGCGTGCCGGCGCAGGTCGTCGAGCGTGCGCGGCAGCAGATGCCCTTCCTCGAGGCTCGCCGTGATCAGGGCCAGCATCGCCTCGGCCTGCGCCGGCGTCCCGCGCCGGATCGCGTAACCATCCGGCAACGCGTGCGCCGGAGCCACCTCGATGGGTGCCAGGGGAACGGGCATGTCAGGCTCCTTCGACGGCCGTGAGCGTGGCGTCGAGGCGCGAGATCGCCTCGGCGATCTCCGCTTCGGTGATCACGTACGGCGGCAGCAGGCGCACCACGCGCTCGGCCGTGCGGTTCACGATCAGTCCGCGTTCGAGCGCGGCGGGCACCACCGGCGCGGCGTCGCGATCGAGCACGAGTCCCTGGATGAGGCCCGCCCCGCGCACGCCGACAACGCTCGGATGCCTGTCGGCCAGCGATCGCAGTGCCTCGGCGAAGATCGGGCCCACGCGCCGCACGTGCTCGAGCAGGCCGCCCTCGAGTGCGTCGAGCACCGCGAGCGCCGCACGGCACGCCAGCAGATTGCCGCCGTACGTCGTGCCGTGATCGCCGGCGCTGATCGCAGTGGCGACGCGCGACGACACGAGCACCGCGCCGACGGGCACGCCGGCGCCGAGCGCCTTGCCGACCGAGATCAGATCCGGCGACAGCCCGAGCGTGCGCGAGTGGAACCACTGTCCCGTGCGGCCGAGGCCCGACTGCACCTCGTCGGCGATGTAGAGCGCGCCCGTCTGCTCGCAGGCCGTGTTGATCGCCGCGACGATCTGCGGCGGCAGCGGACGCACGCCGCCCTCGCCCTGGATCGGCTCGGCGATGATCGCGGCCGTCCTGTCGCTCACGGCGGCAAGCAGATCGGCAGGGTCTTCGTTCGAGACGAAGCGCACCTCGGGCACGAGCGGTTCGAACGGCGTCCTGTAGTGCTCATCCCACGTCGTCGACAGCGCACCCATCGTCCGGCCGGAGAACCCCCGCTCGAACGCGATGAACTGCGGGCGCGGCGTCCCGGCGGTATACCAGTACCGTCGCGCGAACTTCAGGCAGCCTTCGACGGCTTCGGTGCCGCTGTTGCAGAAGAACGCACGCGCGAGACCCGACGCGTTCGCGAGCCGCTCGGCCACCACGCCCTGATACGGGTGGAAGAACAGGTTCGACGTGTGGACCAGTTCACCGACCTGCTCGCGCACGGCAGCGACCAGTGCGGGATGCGTATGCCCGAGCACGTTCACGCCGATGCCCGACAGCATGTCGAGATAGCGCGTGCCGTCGTCGGCCACGAGCCACACGCCCTCGCCACGCACGAACACCACCGGCTGACGCTTGTACGTCTGGAGGACGTAGGCGGCTTCAGTGGCCTGGACGGTGTTGGCAG